>JAAXGO010000269.1 GCA_012267425.1 Rhodothermales bacterium | reverse complement strand
GCCGGAACGGTCATCATGTACACGGGCACGACGACGCACGGCGTGCGCAGCTGGCGCAACTCCAATCGCGAGCGGCGCTTCGTCAACACCAAAGCGGGACCCAATATACAGCGGCCGGAGCGCGAGGCGGCGCAACCGAGTCCCTGATGACCTTTGGCGATCTATGAGAGAGACCGCGTCCTTCTCTGCCACCGGCGTGACTTCGATCTGTGGAATCTGCCCGGAGGCCGAGTTGAGGCGGGCGAGAGTCCGTCATTCTTCTGCCAGGTTACCGGTGGCAGTGCCCACCTCACCGATGAGGCGGACAAGATCAAGTACTTCGAGCTGGAGCGTATCCCGGGCAACACCGTCCCGAAACAGATCGAACGCATCAAGGATTTCTTCGCAGACAAGGCAAAGACATACTGCAAGGTGCAAACCGAGGGCGCCTAAGGCCTCGACAACCCCTCGCCAAGCTCGGGGTTTCAAAGACAGGAAACATGATGCGACGACGACTCTGGATTGCCTGTTCATCAGTAGGGGCACTCCTGGCGATTAGCTGCGACAAGCCCGCCGAAGAGCCATTATCGCTGGTCGTTCAAGGTGACTCCTCTTCGGTTCGAAGGGTCGAGCACCCTTTCAAACAAATGCGCCACGTGCATGTTCCTGACTCGGGCGCCAGGTACTCAATCCGCGTTGTGGAGCCAGACCCGTCCATCGACTACAAGATTGCTCAGATTTACCCTGATACCTCAATTGACTACACGATTGCAGTGATTGATCCGAAGTCTGCTGCCGACTTGTCACCATTGTCGCGCTCCCTTGACGATGCAATTCGTGTCGTTCCTCGAGGGCGCGTCAACGGAGCACTGGAGGGGCAAAGCAAGTGAGAATCCTTGAGCCGAATACAAACATCGACAAGGGCTGGTTTGCCGGACCTTGGGACTCAGACCTGAACATTTCTATCGGATACGCGAATACTGCCGTAGACGAACCTCATTACCATAAGACGACGACCGAAATCTATTTGTTCGCGCACGGCGAAACCACCATGCTTGTCGATGGCGAAGAGTTCCACTTTCGCGAGAGATCTGGCGTAGTCATCGAACCCGGTGAGGTGCACACTTTCTTGTCTTGTTCGTTGGACCACTATCACTTCGTCCTACACACGCCAGGGTTGCAGGGAGAACGGGCAAAGGCCGACAAGGTCACGGTTACCTGATTCTGCACATCGAATATCAGCGCCTTGGCGCGGCGGCGCCGAGGATCCAGGCCGAACTGGCCGAGCAGCGCGTCGCGTCAATCGCGAGCGCGTCGCCCGGTTGAGGCTCGAGTTCGGCCTGCACCCGTCGATGGGATCGGTCGACTGCTACGACGATAACTCCAGTCTTTCCTGACACGAGGCGAACAGGATGGCCAACACGAATCTGCCAGTGACTACACGAAGCAGATTGGTGTCTGACCTGTCGAAACTGGGCCTTGCCTCCGGCGACACTGTGATGCTGCATGCTTCTGTCAAGGCCGTTGGCTGGATCGTTCGCGGCCCCGACATGGTGCTTCGAGCCATCCTGGACGTGCTCGGCTCCACCGGGACCCTGATGATGTACGTGAAGTGCGAGGAGCCTTTG
>JAAXGO010000268.1 GCA_012267425.1 Rhodothermales bacterium | reverse complement strand
GCGCGGTGCGGCATCTTTGACAGCATAGACGGCAGGCTGCGCGTCGGCTGCTGCGGCAAACGGGAAAAGCAAAAGGGCAGTGAGCGTACGGCGCGTCATATGTGAGGGAGTAGAACCCCGCTCTTCACGATGTCGTTGGAACTCAATGAAGACAGGCGGGAGGTCATTTGGAATGCTCAAGAAAGCGGCATGAAGTTGAAGATCGCACTTGTCGGCGCGGGAAGCCGCGAATTTGGGCCGGCTACGCTGCGCGACATTCTACTTAGTGACACACTGGCGGTAGAAGACCTTGAGGTCACGCTGATGGACCTCAACGAAAAGAGCCTGCATGCGGTCGAAACGTACGCACGGGAGCTTGCACGCGTACTGGGTCGCCGCGTGACGCTGAGCTCAACGACGGATCTTGACGAAGCGCTAGGGAGTGCTGCGTTCGTCGTAACGGCGATTGAGATTCGTCGGTATTTCTATTGGGCACAGGATTTTCACGTGCCCCGCCTTCACGGGTTCAGGCAGATCTACGGCGAAAACGGCGGTCCGGGCGGTCTCTTCCATGCTCTGCGCAACATGGGTCCGACACTCGATGTCGCACGCGCGATGCAACGCCGATGTCCGGATGCGTGGCTGCTCAATTACACGAACCCCCTCACCAAACTCTGCGAGGCGGCCACCCGGCTTTCGACCATTCGGACGGTTGGACTCTGTCACGGTGTCTTTCACGCAAAGAAACAGCTCAGCGAGATCCTGGGCGTGCCGCTCGGCGACATCGAAGCGTATGCCAGCGGTCTCAACCACTTCACGTGGTTCGAGAGCATCCGGCACCGTGTTACTGGTGAGGACCTGTATCCGCGCCTTCGCGAGCGCGAACGAGAGGCTCAGTGGCTCGGGCAGTGGGATGAAATCGCACTCAGCCGAATCCTGCTGAGGACCTTTGGACTCTATCCGTCGCCAGGTGCTAACCACATCGGTGAGTACATCCGGTGGGCAGAGGAATTTCTCGGTAGTAGCGTGCTGCAGTTCTTCTACGATCCGGTGGACGGACATCCATGGGACACCGGCCGCGTGCCGACGTGGATCTATAACCTGCACGAAGGTTTTGTAGACCGAGAGCTGTTTCCTGAGCCAGACGCACGGCCGTTGGTTCTCCGAGTGGACCCGGATCGCATCGAGCCGTCCGGCGAGCTTGCCATTCCTATCATCGAGGGCATTTTCTGTGGCAAAGAGACCGAGCTGGCGGCCATCAACGTTCCAAACGAAGGCCAGGTACCGGGCGTGCCGCTCGGGTCAGTTGTCGAGACACCGGCGACCGTAGGACTCGACGGGCTTCGCCCACGACAAATGGCGGCGCTTCCCGAGGGCGTCCTTGCACTGATTCGACGGCAAACGAGCATCAACGCGCTACTGGTCGATGCCTTCGAGTCGGGTTCGCGTGCAAAATTGCTGCAGGCGCTCCTTTTGGAGCCCACGACGCAGTCGTACCGAAGTGCCGTGGCACTCCTCAACAAAATGTGCGACCTTCAGGCAGACGTCCTTCCTCCGTTCGCCTGGTAGGCGCATGTTTCCGGAGAGCATCCCCAAAATCTGCCCGCAATCGGGGAGCGATTTTGTTGAAAGGTATTTGAATACATCCGTATATTGTGAGCTGGCTTGATGTTAACGACCAGACCCGAGTGTGTGCGATCGGGTTTGTCCCCACTTTCTCTACGTCTAAATCCCATGGCTCAATGAAGGAGATAGCCAGACCACTCATTCTTGCCGTGCTACTGACGCCGGGTCTTGCATTCGGACAGGAGCAGGTGTCGGGCACGGTCCAAGACTCCACAGGAGGTTTTGCCCTTCCTGGCGTCAACGTCGTTGTAAAGGGCACCTTCCAAGGTACTGCAACCGACATCGACGGGGCGTACACCTTGACCGTTCCGTCGCTCGAGGACACACTCGTGTTTTCGTTCATAGGCTACGATTCGAAGGAGGTACCGATTGCGGGCCGTACCCAGATTGACGTCTTGCTGGCAACAACGGTCTACGACGTCGGTGGAGAACTTGTTGTGACCGGGTATGGCACGCAGGAGAGGCGTTCGATTACCGGCAGCGTGGCAAGTCTCGATTCGGACGATTTCATCGCTGGCAACGTCAATTCTCCCAACGAGCTCATCCAGGGTAAGGTTGCCGGACTTCAGATCACGACCCGTAACGGCAACCCCAACGACAATCCCGAGGTTCGCCTGCGAGGTATCTCGTCGTTTGGAGCCAACCAGGAGCCGCTTGTGGTCGTTGATGGCATTCTCGGAGCAAGTATGGAGAATCTGGACCCGAACGACATCGAGTCCATCGACGTGCTGAAAGACGCTTCAGCCGCTGCCATCTTCGGAACGCGCGGAAGTGCCGGTGTCATCATGATCACAACGAAGTCCGGGCAGACCCAACAGGGTGTATCGGTAGACTATAACGTCTTCTATACCTACGAGGGCATTGAGAACAGACTCGACGTACTGACGGCGACCGAGTACCGGGAGCTGGCAGAAAGAACGGGGCTCAAGGCGCCGGACGAGGGTGCCGATACAGAGTGGTTTAAGGAGGTCACGCAGCAGGGCTCGAACATGGTGCACAGCCTGGCGCTGTCAGGCGGAACGGAAAGCACCACGTACCGGGTCTCGGGAAACTTCCGTGATCGTAACGGCATCCAGCGCTATACGGGCTTCCAGGAAATCGGCGGGCGGCTCAACATCACACAGTGGGCCCTCGATCGCGATCTGGAAATCACCTTCCAGCTCGCGGCTACCAACAAGGAGCAGAATTTCGGTTTCGCTGATGCATTCAAGTTTGCCGGCATCATGAATCCTACGGCCCCGGTCACGGCGCCGGGATTCGAGAATGTAGGCGGATATTTTGAGCAGCCGCTGTTCAACTACTTCAACCCGGTTGCCATTATCGAGGAGGGCTCACGGCTCGGCGAGAACAAGTTCTTCAATGGGCTGCTTCGGGCCGAATACAACCTGCGGGCGATAATCCCGGGTCTGTCGTTTGCCATGCAGTATTCACTGCAGTCCCAGGATCAGATCCGGCGCAATTTTTACTCGCAGCAGCACAAGGTACGCGGGGGAGCGACCGCAGCAGCGCGTGGCCCGGGCCTGGCAGAGCAGTCCTACGCGGATTTGAGTAACGAGCTGTTTGAAGCGACTTTCCACTTCAACCAGGACGTGACGCCGGACTTGAATCTGGAGGCAATCGCTGGATACTCCTATAATGACTTCATCAACGAAGGATTCAGCGCTTCGGGAGGTGATTTCATTGCCGAATCCGTGATGTTCAACAACTTTTCGTTTGCGCAGGACTTCAGCCAGGGTGAGGGCAACGTCGGTAGCTTCCGCAACACCAACCGCCTTATCGGGTTCTTCGGTAGAACGAACCTGAACTACAAAGGTGCGGTGTTTTTCAACGCGGCCCTACGGCGCGAAGGATCGTCACGATTTGGTGCTGACAACAAATGGGGCACGTTTTGGTCTGCTGGCGTTGGCGTGGAGGTGGGCGAATTCGTGGACCTTCCGTTCTTCAATTCTCTACGCGTACGCGGCAGCATTGGCAAGACGGGCCAGGATGCGCCAGAGAGTGGGCTGTCGCTGCAACGCTTTGCCCCGGCCGGCAACTTCTTCGTCAACGGGGCCTTCATCCAGAGCTTCGGGCCAGTCAGTAACGCGAACCCGGACTTAAAGTGGGAGGAAAAGACGGAAATCAACATCGGTGTCGACTTTGTCGGGATGGACTATCGTCTCAGCGGCAGGATAGACGCCTACAACGCGACCACGAGCGATCTTCTCTTCGAGGTTGGTGTGCCCGTTCCGCCGAATCTATTTCCGACGACATGGACGAATGTGGGCGAGCTGGAAACCAGCGGCATCGAGCTTTCGCTTGATTATGATGCCGTAACCAGTAGCGGGCCCGGCAGCCTTGTGTGGAATACAGGCGTCATCGTGTCCCTGTATTCGGAGACGATGCTCAACAAGTTCGTCAACGAGGAGGTCCAGTTCTTGGCTAGCCCCGGTTCCCCCGGTCTCAATACACCAGACCTGATCCGGATCAAGCAGGGCGAGCCGATCGGGCAGCTCTGGGGACCGAAGTTCTCTCGAATCGGGGACCAGGGCCAATGGCTCTTCTTGAAGCCGGACGGCACGGAAGTCGAGTACACTGGTTTGACGTTCCCGACCGACGAGCAGATTCTGGGTAACGGCCTGCCGGACTACCAGATCGGGTGGACCAACCGGGTGAGCTTCGGCGACTTCGACTTCAATATTTTTATTGAAGGCGTGTTCGGGCACCAGTTGGCGAACATGTTCAGCCTTTTCTACTCAGTGCCGAAGCAGATCTCCTCGTACAATGTTCTCGACGACGCTCTGGAGCTTGAGGAACTCGTGGACGATCCACGCTGGTCGTCCAAGTACGTGGAGAATGCGGACTACGTCCGTATCAACAACGCGTCTATCGGCTGGACAGTCCCTGCCGAGTACATGGGTAACACTCCCTTCAACCGTCTGCGCGTTTACGTTTCGGGCAACAACCTGTGGACATTCACTGGCTACTCTGGACTCAACCCGCAGGTACGCTACGTGGACTACAACCAGGGTCAGTCGGAGCAGGGCTCGAGCGGCGGTTCGCTGGCGCCCGGAATCGAGCGGAGGATCGAATGGTTTACCTCGCGTTCTATCAGCTTGGGGCTCAGCCTGAACCTCTAATCCTCAAACGACCAGTACAAACCAGGAGGCGTAATCGTGTCTAACACAAGACCTGTCATGAAAAACATCTTGGTCTTCGCCGCATGCATGCTGCTTTTTGCCGCATGTACCGACCTGACAGAGCCGGTCGACAGTCAGGTGACGGCAGAAAACTTCTTCCAGACCGACGACCAGTTCGTATCCGCCATGGGCGATGCGTACAGCACGCTGAGATCCGTCGGTGGCGGCGGTTCATTGGCGCAGTTCAACGAAGCGACCACGGATGAGATCATCGTCCCGGCTCGTGGCCAGGACTGGTCCGAAGGCGGGTTCTGGTACAGAGTAAACAGCCACCAGTGGACGCCGGACGATGGCACGTTCAACAGCTTCTGGCAGACGCATTATAGGGGTATCAACGCGACAAACCGTTTGATCTTCCAGTTCGAGTCTGCCGTGGAGTCGGGAGCTGCCAGTCAGGAGGATGCTGAAACGTTCATCTCGGAGCTTTTGGCCATGCGTGCGCTTTACTACTATTGGCTCCTTGACGCGTTCGGTAATGTGCCTATCGTGAAGAGCTTTGCGGATGCTCCAGCGTCACCACCGCAGCCGAAACCTGACTTCGCAGAGGGACGGAGGGAGGTGTTTGCATTCGTGGAGAAGGAGTTTATGGACAACCTAAACAATCTCAGCGAGGACCCGGGCGGGACGTACGCTCGCATGAACCAGTTCGTCGCACACATGGCACTGGCGAAGTTATACCTGAACGCCGAAGTCTACACGGGTACTGCGCGCTGGAATGATGCGTTGACTCACTTGAATGCTATCATCAACTCCGGCCATTACAGCCTGGCATCCAGCTATCACAGCAACTTCGCCGTTTCGAATGAAGGGTCGCCGGAAAACATATTCGTGGTGCCATACGACAAGGTTTTCTTGACGGGATTCAACCTGCATCAGATGACCTTCCACTACGGGAGTCAGAACACGTGGAGCTTCCAATTCCAGCCCTGGAACGGGTGGTCGGCCACGCAAAAGATGTACGAGTCGGTGATCGATCCAATGCAGAATCCCGGACCGCAGGGAGAAGTGTGGGGCACGGAGCCTACGGCCACGGATGCGGGCCTGGAACGCGTCCAGGGCACGCTGGACGACCGGTATGGCAACTTCGTCGTTGGTCCGCAATACACCGCGGCTGGTGAGCGGATCATGGATACTGGTGTATACAGTGACTTCGACCGCAACGGTCCGCCGCTGACATTTACGCCTGCGATGAATGACCTGGAAGCGGTTTGCTGTCGGCAGTGCGGTGCACGTATTGGCAAGTACGAAATAGAGCACGGCATCGGATCGAGCATGAGCAATGATTTCGTCATCTTTCGATACGCGGACGTGCTTCTTATGAAAGCTGAAGTCCTCTGGCGCCAGAATTCTGGCAGTGGAGAAGCGTTGGCGCTCGTCAACCAGATCCGGACTCGCAGCGGTGTGTATCCTTTTGACGCTCTTAACGCTGATCGGCTACTTGCCGAACGCGGACGGGAGATGTTCTGGGAGCAGGTTCGTCGCCAGGACCAAATCCGGTTCGCTGGAGTCGCAGGCGGAGAAACGCGGTATAACGATCCGTGGCAGTTCAAGGGCGTGTCGTCTGCCCACCGCAACGTGGCTCCGATCCCACGGAACCAGCTTGAAACAAACTCCACCTTGGTGCAAAATCCCGGTTACTAGAATTGTGATTCTACTAGAATTGTGATTCGCCGCACTTTGTTGTGTCTTCTCATCGCGGGCCTTTTGGGGCCCGCGATCGTCAATGCCCAGGAGGTGCTCCTGGGCATTTTTGCACACCCAGACGACGAGGGAATCGTCGGTCCCGTCTTAGCCCGGTACGCACGCGAGGGAAAAAGCGTGACCGTCGTCATGGCGACCGATGGACGGTTGGGTGTCAATGAATTTTCCGGCTACAGCGCCGGAGACGAATTGGCGGCCGTACGACGGGAAGAGATGAATTGTGCGGCGGAAAAACTGGGGGTCGAATTGGTTCACCTGGAGTACTTCGACCAGTTCAACAGCGCCGAAGGGTACGATGGCTTCATACCGCAACTCCAGGGGCTTATCCGTGACATCGCACGTATCATCGAAGAAAAGCAGCCTGACGCCATCGTGACGTTCGGACCCGATGGCGTGTCGAATCACATGGATCACCAGCTCGTCAGCTCATCGGTGACGCAGGCGTTGGTGAGCCGGGAGTGGGATGATCCGCCGGCGCTGTATTATTTTGGGATACCCGCGTCTACTCTAGACGAGGACGCCCGCACGCTGCGTGGCGTCCGTGATGACTATCTCACTGTTCGTGTCCCGTTTACTGAGGAAGACGCCGAGAAGGCTATAGAGGCTTGGCAGTGCCACGTGTCACAGTTCGGTCCCGACGCGGCGGGCTGGATGCGTTCGCGTATGGATGCACTGGGTGGTATGCTTCATTTCCGCCCGTTCGGCACGCCGACCGGCATGTCGGACACGCTGTTTCGGTAGTGAGTGGAATCCACGCGCCCTGTCGGGCGGGGACGTTTCGCCGTTTACGGCTCCGCCCCGTCTGATGAGGCAGGGTGCATGCGAAGCTGGTCGCCGGTGAAGGCTCGGTGCTAGCCATTAGACCTGCAAGCCCCTGCGGCAACGGCTGCCACGTTCAGCGTATACGCCAGCCGTACTTTGGGCACTTTCCCTCGTACGCCCCACAAACCACTGTTGCGGCCTTCCCTCAGCAATTCGAAAGGCCTGGGCCTGCCATCGGGGAGCCAAAAGCTGTCAGAATCGAACCTTTGGCACTTTACCGCTGTGGGACAAACGCACTGCGCCTGTCAATTTCGCCAGCTGGACGTAGATAGGAACCCACCGGTAACCGTACTGTGCAATTTGGCCCCACTCAGCAGGTGGATTGGATTTGGGATGAGTGCCAGATTAGTGCATGTGCTACCCATGGCGGCATTGTTGGCAGCGTGTCAGGGGGATACACGTACGTTCGAACAGCTGCACGCTGAGCGCACGGGGATTGACTTTCTAAATCAGCTCCAACCCACCGAAGAACTCAACACATACCTTTTCCGGAATTTCTACAACGGCGGCGGCGTGGCAATCGGAGATGTGGACGCCGACGGGCTGGCTGATATCTTTCTGACTGGCAATCAGGCGTCCAACCGCCTCTACAAGAATGTCGGCGGTGTGCGGTTCGAGGACGTAACGGAGCGGTCGGGACTCCTGTCGGGGGGAATCTGGTCGACCGGCGCAAGTATGGCAGACATAAACGGGGATGGCTATCTGGACATCTATGTCTGCAAGTCCGGGCCGCCAGGTGGGGAAAGGCGACACAACGAGCTTTTTGTCAACGACGGCGACGGCACATTCACCGAGCGGGCGGCCGAGTATGGGCTTGACATAGCGGGGTTGTCCATCCACGCCACGTTTTTCGATTACGACGGTGATGCGGATCTGGACATGTATCTGTTGAGCAACCCGATACGGTCACTTGATGACCTGCGTCGCCGCCAGGGACTTCGATACGTGCGCGATCCGGACGGGGGCAACAAGCTTTTTCGCAATGAGTTGGCGGACGGCAGCCACGCGACTAAGTGGACGGACGTTACGGAGGAGGCGGGCCTCTTCGGCAGCGCAATTGGCTTCGGCCTCGGCGTTTCCGTAAGCGATCTGAACCGCGACGGATGGCCGGACATGTATGTGTCGAACGATTTTTTTGAGCGTGACTATCTCTACGTCAATCGGCGCGACGGTTCGTTCGAGGAGGTGCTCCCCGAGTGGACGGGCACCGTTAGTCTGAGTTCGATGGGAGGAGACATTGCAGACTTGAATCACGACGGATATCCGGAAGTATTCGTATCCGATATGCTGCCTCGAGCGGCGCGGCGCCTGCAGTCGAAAATTGCATTCGAATCCTTCGAAGAGGCTCAGCAGGTGGTCGATGACGGCTACCACTACCAGTATACACGCAACACGCTGCAGCTGAACCGAGGACCTGCGGCGAGATTCAGCGAAATCGGCCGGATGGCAGGTGTCGAGGCAACGGACTGGAGCTGGGGTGGTCTGTTGGCGGATTTCGATCTGGATGGGAGCCGTGATCTCTTTGTCCCGAACGGCATCTTCAAAGACCTGCTCGATCAGGACTTTATAGCCACAGTCTCCGACCGCGACTCGCTGCGCGCACTATTTCTCGGAGAGGACGAGCCGATACTGGCACTGCTTTCCCACCTTCCATCGGAGCCGGTGCCTAATGTCATGTTTCGGGGTGACTCCGCTCTGACTTACCAGGACGTTTCGGTGGCATGGGGCTTTTCAGAGCCCAGTTTCTCGAATGGATCAGCCTACGGCGATCTCGACAACGACGGCGATCTGGACCTGATCGTTAGCAACGTAAACATGGAGTCCTTTGTCTACGTGAACCATTCGACTGAGCTATACCCTGATCGCCACTGGCTGCAGGTCGAGCTTGTGGGCGATGCTCCGAATTCCTTCGCCGTTGGAGCGCAGCTGACGGCGTGGGCCGCAGGCAGGCAGTGGTACATAGAGCAGCAGCCGGTACGAGGATTTCAATCGTCGGTGGATCCAGTGCTGCATTTTGGCTTCGGCACGATGATCAAGGAGCACCGGCTTGATTCGCTTGTTGTTCGCTGGCCCGACGGAGGGACAGTCACGCTGGAGAACCTGGAGGTCAACCGTCGAATTCGCATTAAGCAAAGCGAGAGCTGACATGGCAAAACGGACGATTCTCACGGCCAGCACCCTGCTTACCCTTATTCTTGCCGGAGGCTGCGGGCAGCCGTCCGAATATGACCGGGTCGTCCAGCGGGAGCTATCTAGCGGCGCGGTGTACGATTCGCTCTTTCTGAGCTATCGGCTCGGTATGTCTCGCCAGGCGTTCTACGACAGCAGCTGGGCACTGAACCGCCGCGGCGTTGTCATGCAGGGACCCCGTAACGAAAACGTCCAATTCAAATTACCCGAGGCGCTGCCATTCGAGGCTACGATGCTGTTCTACCCAGATTTCCACGCCGGTTCGGTGTTCCAGATGCGCGTGGGATTCAGTTACGACGGCTGGGCGCCCTGGGCTCCTCGGCTGTCCTCGGACAGTCTTCTCGTGGATGTCGTGCATTTGCTCGAGACGTGGTACGGAGAGGGCTTCTTTGAGGTCTCCGAAATCGGATGGGTAAAGGTTGACGGCAACCGGCGCATCGTTGTAACAAAGCGCTCTGACATGGAAGTGACGGTGGTATTCACTGACTTGGTGCGGGTCCGTGCCATGGAGGATGACGAATGAGAGCCGGCTGCGCTACAGTCCTACTATTACTGAGCAGTTGCCGCCCGGTGGCAGATGAACCGCTCTTTGTGCGAGTCGATTCCGAGGCGACGAATATCAGTTTTGCCAACACGCTTGGCTACGCCTACGAATTCAACGTGTACCGGTACAGGAATTTCTATAACGGTGGTGGCGTGGCTTTGGGCGACGTCAGTGGCGACGGGCTTTTGGACATCTATTTCGTCGGCAATCAAGTGCCGAACCGGCTCTATCTGAACGACGGTGATTTTTCGTTCACGGACGTAACGGAAACCGCCGGGGTTGCTGGTGGGCGCAAATGGTCGACTGGCGTGACGATGGCAGACGTGAACGGCGATGGCCTCCTTGACATCTACGTGTGCAACTCGGGCATCGTCGAGGGCGATGACAAGAAGAACGAGCTCTTCATCAACCTGGGCGACGGGGTGTTCGCCGAGGAGGCGGACGAATACGGGCTGGCAGACGCCGGACTCTCCATACACGGCTCATTCCTAGATTACGACGGAGACGGAGACCTGGACCTCTATCTGGTCAACAACTCCTATCGCAGCATAGGGAGTTTTGATCTGGAGGATAACACGCGCCACATCCGCCACGCTGCGGGTGGCGATCGGCTCTATCGCAACGACGGCGCTGGAGGCTTCACGGACGTGAGCGAAGAGGCCGGAATTTACGGCAGCGAAATAGGATTCGGGCTTGGCGTATCCACGGGCGACGTGAACAGGGACGGATGGCCCGATCTGTACGTCTCCAACGATTTTTTCGAGCGGGACTACCTCTACCTGAACAACCGCGACGGGACGTTTCGCGAAGTCCTCGAAGAAAGCGTACTCAGCGTCAGCGCGGCGGCAATGGGTGCTGACATGGCCGATCTGAATGCCGACGGCTATCCAGACCTGTTCGTGACGGATATGTTGCCGAAACACGAAGTGCGCCTGAAGACCGTCACGTCGTTTGACAGCTGGCAGCGGTATCAAGCCTACGTTAGGGACGACTACTGGCACCAATTCACGCGCAACACGCTGCAGCTTAACCGCGGCCCGACGACGGCGCATGCGGTTCACTTCAGCGAAGTGGGGCGCTTTTCGGGCGTGGAAGCGAGCGACTGGAGCTGGGGGGCACTCATTGCAGATTTCGATCTGGACGGCGAGCGCGACATCTTCGTGGCGAACGGGATCTTTCAGGACCTCACGAATGCAGACTACCTCGTAGAAGTCCGCGACGAGGCAACGGTGAAAGAGCTGACCGGCGAGAATTACGTCGACTGGGAGACCCTGATCGACATGATTCCTTCGAATCCCATCCCCAACCACATGTTCGCCGGAAGAGAGAACGTACTTTTCCGGGACGTGACGACCGAGTGGGGGCTTAGCTTCCCGGGTTTCAGTAACGGCTCCGCTTACGGGGATCTGGACAATGACGGGGACCTGGATCTTGTTGTCAACAACCTCAACATGGAGCCGTTTGTCTACCGCAACCGGGCCGAAAGGCAGTACCCGCGCCGTAGCGGGCTCCAATTGGTTCTCACGGGTGCGCCGCCCAATACGTATGCCGTCGGCGCACAGGTTACGGCGTGGGCGGACGGACGGAAGTGGTTCGTCGAACAGCAGCCGGTGCGAGGATTCCAGTCGTCGGTGGATCCCGTGCTGCATCTCGGGTTCGGAGAACTTGGGTCGCTCGATTCGCTTCTCGTGCGCTGGCCGTCCGGCCAGCGCACGGTGCTCCATGGTGTGGAACTCGGCAGAAGGCTCCAGCTTGCGTACTCTGATACTGAGCCTGCTTCCGAACCTGAAGCACAAAGCGCCCGCCCGCTGTTCGATCGTCTGGATCCTGTGGCGCTGGGCCTGACATGGAGTCACCGCGAAAACTCCTATAACGATTTTTCCCGTCAGCCGCTTCTGTTCCACATGCGGTCGACGGAAGGCCCACCCGTATGTACCGGAGACGTGAATGGAGACGGCCGGCCGGATCTGTTTCTCGGCGGCGCGAAGGGCCAGTCTGGCGCCGTGTTCGCACAGATTCTCGGCGGTGGCTTCAAGCAAATGGAACAGTCCGGCTTGCATTCCGATGGAGAGTCGGAGGATACAGACTGTGCCTTTTTCGATGCCGACGGCGACTTGGATCTTGACCTTTTTGTGGCAAGTGGAGGCAGCGAACTTCCGGCAAGCAGTTCGCTGCTCTTGGACCGCCTGTATCTCAACGATGGAGCGGGGGGCTTTGAGCATTCGGAAGATTTTTCTACCTCGACACCGCGCGGGTTCGAACCGACCGGTGCCGTGGCGGAGGCAGATGTAGACTTGGACGGTGACGTGGACCTCTTTGTAGGGGCACGCCTTCAGCCCTTCGCCTACGGACGCGCGGCGGATGCGCACCTGCTCTTCAACGACGGCACAGGAGCATTCCGCGAAGTAACCGACAGTCGGGCGCCTGAACTCCGGGCTGTGGGGCTTGTCACCGATGCTGCATGGGCCGATGTAGATTCAGATGGGGATCCAGACCTTCTCGTGGCTGGGGAATGGATGCCATTAGCGGTGTTCATGAACGAGGCCGGACGCTTACGTAGGCGAATTCTGGATAGCGGATCCGGGTGGTGGCAGGCGCTCGCAGTGGCCGATCTGGACGCCGACGGTGACCTAGACTTGGTGGCCGGAAATCACGGACTTAACTCGCGGTTTCGGGCGTCCATCGCCGAGCCTGTAGAAATGTGGGTGGATGACTTCGACCGTAACGGGAACGTGGAGCAGATTGTCGCGGTGTATCGGGACGGTGCACGGTATCCCGTGGCGCTCAGACACGACCTGGTGGGGCAGCTGCCCTATCTCGTTCGGACGTATCCGACCTACGCCTCGTTTGCCGGTCGAACAATTCAGGAGATCTTTTCGGAGGAGCAGCTTGCTTCAGCCGTGTACTTGAGCGCAACGCAGCTCGCAAGCGTCGTCGGATACAACGACGGGAGCGGGCAATTCACATTCGAGCCGCTCCCATTTGAGGCACAGCTTGCGCCCATGTACGGGATAGAAGTTGCGGACATAGACGGCGACCTCTTGCCGGAGATCATGATCGGCGGCAATCTGTACGAAGCGAAGCCTGAAGTCGGACGCTACGATGCGAGCTGGGGTGCCGTACTCAAAGTGACGCCGGATGGCCTCCGCACGATGTTCGCGGCAGAAACCGGGTTCTGGCTTGAGGGACAAGTGCGCCAACTTAAGAGTCTCGCGACGGCCGGAGGGCAGATCCTCATCGCCGCGCGCAATAACGATTCGCTTGCCGTGTTCGGCTATGCAGAATGACCTTGGTGTTGCTTGGCTGACGGTTGTGGTGTCGCTTTTGTCCGCGTGTCAACTCTCCGGCGAACATGGAGAACAGTTCACGCTCTTGTCGGCGCGACAGACCGGGATAGACTTCGTGAACCGGGTCGAGAGCGAGCCTGGATTCAACATCCTCGACTACCTTTATTACTGGGACGGAGGTGGTGTGGCCCTGGGTGATGTAAACCGCGATGGCCTCCCCGACATATTTCTGACGGCCAATCAGGGCATCAACAGGCTGTACCTGGGCCGCGGTGGCCTTCGCTTCGAGGACGTTACGAAAACCGCTGGTGTTGGCGGTAGCCCGGATGAATGGTCGACGGGTGCCACCATGGCCGATGTGAACGGTGACGGCTGGCTCGACATTTACGTGTGTCAAGTCAATTACCGAACCAAGAGTGGGCACAACTTGCTGTACGTCAACGGAGGCGACGGCACGTTTCGCGAAGAGGCGGCTGCGTACGGACTAGATTTCGAGGGTCTCTCGACGCAGGCAGCTTTCTTTGACTACGACTTGGACGGAGATCTGGACGCATATCTTCTCAATCACTCGGTCCACGGGCCAAATACGTTCGTCCAATCCTGGAGGCGAACCATCGACGCACCGCGTGCCGGTGACAGGCTCTACCGCAACGACACCGGTCGATTCGTAAATGTGACGTTGGATGCTGGGATCTACTCCAGCGCCTTGGGATACGGCCTGGGACTCGCGATCAGCGACGTTAACATGGACGGCTGGCCAGACATTTATGTCGGCAACGATTTTCACGAAAACGACTACCTGTATCTCAACAACGGTGACGGCACGTTTTCGCAGGTACTCCAGCGGATGATCGGGCACACGAGCCAGTCGACGATGGGCGTGGACATTGCCGATGTGAACAATGACGGGAAGGTCGACATTCTGGCACTTGACATGCTGCCGCCGGACCTCGCCACGTGGCGGATGTCGGGAGGCCCGGATGCGGAGGACGTAGCCCGCATCAAGCGACAGTTCGGGTACGCGCCCCAGGTTGCCCGCAACACGCTGCAGATTTTCCGGGGTAGGGATTCCGACGGCTTTCCGCTTTTCAGCGAAATTGGTGCCTATGCCGGGATTGACGCCACTGACTGGAGTTGGGCCGGATTGCTTGCCGATCTGGACGGTGACGGTCTGAAGGACATATTCGTAACGAATGGCATCCCGGGGCGGCCGAACGATCAGGATTACATTGAATACGTGAACCGACCGGGAACGCAGGAAATCCTCACCGTTGGCAGCTTCGAAGAGCAGCTTGCCGTCACGCGCAGAATGCCGGTGGCGGAGCTTCCGAACGTCGCCTACCGAAACACGGGCGACCTGACGTTCATCGACGTGACGGATGACTGGGGGCTCGGTTCGGCGGGATTCTCGAACGGTGCAGCATACGGCGACCTGGACGCGGACGGCGATCTCGATCTGGTCGTCAACAATCTGAACCAGACGGCATTCGTCTACCGCAACGAAGGAAATAGATCGAATCACATTTCGCTCACCATCGAGGGCGAGGGAGGTAACACGTCCGGAATCGGCACCAAGGTATTCCTGTATTCCGGCGGCGTTGAGCAGTATCTGGAGCACATGCCCGTGCGCGGTTTTCAGAGTTCGATGTCGCACGAGCTGATCTTCGGCATAGGCAAGCAGGCCGTCGTGGATTCACTCGTCGTGGTCTGGCCGGACGGGCGCTTCGAACGGCTGACTGACGTGGTCGTCAACGCGAGAATCCAACTTCGTCAACGCGACGCCAGCGGCACGTGGTCCTACGACGTTCGGACCGGCAACGAGTCGCCAGTCGTAGACGTCACAAGCGAATTCGCTCTCGAATTCGTGCATAGGGAAAACGAGTACTTCGATTTTGGCGTGCAGCCCCTATTGCCCAACCGAATGTCCACGCGTGGGCCCGCACTGGCGGCAGCAGACGTCAATGGAGATGGCTTGGACGATTTCTTTGTCGGTGGCGCACACGTACAGCCCGGTAAGCTGTTTGTGCAGCTCAATTCGGGGTTCGAATCAGTGAGCGAGGCCCCGTTTTTTGCAGATCGCAATCCAGAGGACGTCGATGCGGCTTTTTTCGATGCTGACAGCGACGGCGATGCTGACCTGTATGTAGCGAGCGGCGGCGGACAGCTGAAGGAAAATGACATTGATCTACGGGACCGCTTGTATTTCAACGACGGCAACGGGAGGATGCGGCGAGTGGACGGGGCTCTGCCTGACGGCTTCGTAGACGCTTGCTGCGTTGCACCCGCAGATTTCGACCGGGACGGAGACGTGGACCTCTTCGTGGGCACTCGCTCGGTGCCGGGATTATGGGGCGTTTCGCCGGCAAGCCGCCTCCTCGAAAACGACGGCACCGGACGGTTTACCGACGTAACAGCTGAAATCGCCCCGGCGCTCCTTGACATCGGCATGATTACGGATGCAGTGTGGGCTGACGTGACGGGCAATGGCAGCGATGATCTTGTATTGGCAGGCGAGTGGATGCCCATTACCGTGCTGCAATTCAGTGGTGATGGCTTCACGCCGTTGGAGGTGGGACCGAGCGGTTTATGGAATGCACTCGTCACGGCGGATTTCGACGGGGATGGAGATATGGATCTCGCAGCTGGCAATCTGGGCCGTAACACCGTCCTGGAGGAGGGTCTGCCAGAGCTCTTGATTGGGGATTTGGATGGTGACGGTATTGCGGACCCGATCGCTGCGGACCGACGGGCGGACGGTCTGTTTGCGTGGGCGCGTCGGGACGAGCTGTTGACCCGCTTTCCCGCTTTTGCCGTGATTGTGCCCACCTATGAGGCGTATGCAAGCCTCTCAGTTGAAGGCCTGTTCGGCGATGGATCGCTTGACCATATTCAGCGGCGTCCGGCGGAAACGCTTGCATCGCAGTATTTCGAGAACATAGGCGGCGGACAATTCGTCGGGCGGGACCTGCCACCTACGGTGCAGTGGTCTCCGGTGATGGCACTCTTGTCTGCCGACGTAAACGGCGATGGCCACCTGGATCTTCTGTCTGCGGGCAATTTCTTCGGCGCAAGTACCGTGCAGGGCCGCTACGATGCCGACCACGGCCTTGTGCTCATTAACGACGGTGAGGGATCCTTTACACCAATGTCGATGCTGGGCATTCGAGGCGAAGCGAGAGGCATGGAACGTCTGCGCCTCTTTGGTGGCAGGCACGCAGTGGTAATAGCCCTCAATGACGACGCTCTACTCTTCTTCAGAATCGGAGCGGATTGAGGGCCCCCGTCTGCCTGCGTCGGGCAGGTATCGCATTACAGTACTTAAATCCTGCAGGTGCGCCCCGTGTAGTATCCAAGGCAGTCGAAATGTGGTCACCGTTGGCTTACCGCACCACGAATCCCAGCGATCGGGATTTATCCGCGGTACGACCGAAGTTTATAATACTTCAGGCATTGGCCTCGCGAGTTTCGTGGTTTACGGACTGTGATGGTCTCGATATTTGTCCTGGAAGGGCCTGTTTCGGGCTGAATCGGGGCTTGGAAGCTCGATATGGGGCGGTTTGGAGAGACCATTGAGGCAAAAAGGGGGTCCGGCCGATTCTAAAGCTGTCCATGACAGTTTTCCGCTACCTGAGCCGTATGATGGACACAATCGGGAGGATTCAAGGAATGTACGGGTATTATTCCACTGCTGAGATATATTACGAGCGTCAAAAGGCCAAGACACCTATCAGTATCTATCCATGTTTGTAGATAAAATTCCAAACCGCCATTACGAGCCCACCTGGCTCATCCGAGAGTCCAAATGGGTCAATGGAAAGGCCGTCAAAACCACCTTAGCCAATATCACCAAGCTTCCCCCGGAGGTCATCCTAGACATCAAACGACTCCTTCAGGGAGGAACGGTCATCAATGATGTCTACACCGCTGTTGATACGGTCTTTGCCAAGGTTCGCCACGTCAACTATGGCCACGTCGCCGCGACCTTGGGCACTGTGCGGCAGCTCAAACTGGATACCCTTATTAGCCCCCGCGCCACCCGCGTCCGCAACATCGTCCTGGCACTCATTGTCAGCCGCATCCTGAATCCGACCACGAAGCTGGCCACGGCCACGGCCCTCCGGGACGCCAGCCACACCTCCAGTTTGGGGGCCGAGCTCGGATTCGAAAATGTACACGACAATGAGGTATATCAAGCCATGGATTGGTTGCACAAACGCAAGGCCCGGATCGAATCCGGACTAGCCAAGCGTCATCTGCGCGAGGGATCCATCGTGCTGTGTGGCACCAGTTCCTCGTATGTGGCGGACGACCACATGGCGTTAGCCGA
>JAAXGO010000267.1 GCA_012267425.1 Rhodothermales bacterium | reverse complement strand
ACAGTTCTATTTGCTCCCAACACTCGGACACAGCAAACAGGCCCACCATTGCGCTGATTACTGAGACGCCATCGAGCAAGTGCGGGATGCCAAGGGTTCCACGTACTGTGCCGAGCAGGCCAAAACCGACTGTGGCCAGAAGAATCCCGACAATACCGGCGAGAAGCCCCCGAGCGAGCTTTCCTCCCATTAGCGCTATGAGCGCGATGCCCCAAAGCACGATCACCAGCATTTCGGTCGGCCCGAGCGCCAGGATGGCACCCGACAGGAAGTTGATGAACATCAGCAGGGTTGCGTAACTTAGCGTCGCGCCAACGACGGAGGCGGCAAGCGCGAGCCCCATAGCTTCGTTATGCCGCCCCTGCTGGGTCATGGGGAAACCGTCGAAGCACGTCGCCACAGCGCCTGGGCTGCCGGGGACGTTAATCAGAATCGACGGAATCGCGACACCAAAGCCGCCCCCGGTGAAGATTGCCGTCATCAAGATCATCGCTGAGAGAAAATCCATGTAATAGGCGACGGGCAGCAACACGGCGAGCATGACGCCCGGGCCGAAGCCGGGGATTGCGCCGGCGAACAGTCCGATCAGCAGGCCCGGGACGATCAGAAGCCAAGGCAACCATTGCGAGGACAAGAGCTCCACGGCACCCGACAGTGCAGCGGTGTCGATGAGAGCATCCATATGATCACTGCCCTCCGAGCAGCCGCCCAATCATCGGCTCGGGCAGCCGCACGACGAGCTGAAGCCCGAAGATGAGTCCCGTCGTGACTACAGCCGGGTAGAGTACCAGCGTGGCACGTCTCCTGACGCCAAGTATCCAGAGTGCGCCCACAAGGAACAGAAAAGTAGCGGCTGTGAACCCGATGATTGGCAGCAGACAGACAAACGCCATCAAAAGCCCCATCATCGGGAAGGTGCCGGTGGCGACAGCCTCCGGCGCCTCCGCTGCCTCACTGCGCGGCGATAAGGCTTCGGCAACCAGCACGCCGATACCGATGAGGATCCCGAGACAACCAGCCGGAGCGATTAGCACCAGATTGTAGAGGCTCGCCTCAGCGGTCCAGGCGT
The DNA here is from genome assembly GCA_012267425.1 of Rhodothermales bacterium. Taxonomy (GTDB): domain Bacteria; phylum Bacteroidota; class Rhodothermia; order Rhodothermales; family Bin80; genus Plut-88865. Next base: position 6,855 of record JAAXGO010000267.1, on the reverse strand, counting down.
CGAAAAGGTACCAGACGCAGAAGACCGTCATGAGAAAGGCGAGCGTGATATGGCTCGTCACGGCGCGGACGAGTAGGTCTGATTTGTTTCTGGTCAATTCAGGTTCATATTCCTTTTCGGCTCGGGCGATGAGGCCAGGCGCGCGCCGACGGCACAGGATTTACCGCCCGAGATAGTCGGCGAAATTCTCGATGAACTGATTGACCACCTCGCGTGACTTCTCTGCCCCCAGCCAGTTCGTGCCGGTGTTCAGCTCTTCGAACTCAGCGAGCGCGTCCTCGCGTTGGTAAACACGTTCCAATGCGTCGTACAACGTTTGCCAGCGATCTGGATATTCCTCCTTGAGTGATGCCGGTACCATGACGGCGCGAATGCCGGTGTTCATCGAGGGCATGGAGGCGCCGTGTCTCGCCAGCACCTCGTTGACCGTGGGTACGTCCTGGAACCTCTCTGGCCGCTCGTCACGGAATACCGCGAGTACCCGCGCACCCTCGACGCGGTCGAAATTGCGTTCCGGCAAACCGGCGAAGTCCACGTGGCCGCCAAGCAGCGCCGCAATCATCGGACCGCCGCCGTCATAGACCACTTGGCGATAGTTCTCCGTCGGGATAGCGAGCCGCTCGCGGAAGATTTCTACCAGGATGCTCGAACCTGTGCCTGGTGCCAAGCCCTCGCTATACGTGTCTGGCTCGTTGCGCAAACCCTCGATCAGTTCCTCGGCGGTGTTGAACGGACTCGGTCCGGTGGCGATCAGAAGGGCGTACTCATCGCTCGGCACGTTTAGATAGTTAAAGTCATCGAGACTGTACGGCACACGGCCAGCCTCAATGTGTTCGGCGAGAACCGGGATCAACGAACTCAGGATGACGTCACCGTCGCCGCCATCGCGCAGCAGGCGGACATGGGCGAGGATACCGCCCGCGCCGCCGACATTCTCGACCACCACCGGGACGCCGAGTTCGTCGGCGAGATAGGGCGCGAGAGCACGCGACCACTGATCAACGCTGCCTCCCGGCGGGGTCGAGGCGATGAATGTTACAGGGCCGTCGGGCCACGTATCCTGCGCTCTGGCAGCAGCGGTGAAGCACAATGCCAGTGATGGGAACAAAAGAAAATACTTGAGATGCAACGATTTCATCCTTCGGTGAGCAACGGCAGCACGAGCACCAAGAGCTCGGCCGGGCTATCGGCGTGTATCTGGCAGATTTCATGAGAATCGATCTGGATGGCTGTCTGCTCCGCCCACTCGTCATCGTTAATCTTTCCGCTGCCGGACAGGGCGAATAGGAGCCGGATCGCCGGCTCTGCCGCAAAGCTATGGGATGCCGCCTTCTCGAACCTCACCATCTCGGCGCGAGTCTGCCGCTCGGTAAACACACCCAGTGTCTTGGTACGAATGCTCCCATCGGCGTTGGCTGGCAGCCACTCGAAACTTTTCGGATTGAGCAGGATGGGGGCCTTGTAGCGCCGCGCCGGGTATTCGAGCGAACGCATGTTGTGGTGCTCCCACAAGGCCTCAAAGCCATCCTGTCTCGGCTTGCCTTCGCCCTGCTCGCGAAAAAAATGGCCGTTTATGAAATTACCCACGGCCCTCAGCTCATCCGCTGCCGAACGCATCTGCTCGTGGCTCATATATCCCTGACCGCTGGCGCCGCCAAATTGAAGAACCAGCAACTCGCGTTCGCCCGGAGCATCATCCTGCGGACCATAGGGCGTGCCTTCCGGAAAGTAGCCAAGCTCACCCTCGCGCAGCGTCGAATTGCGGCTGATGCTGAAGTCACCACGGTAGGCGTATCGGAACTGATCGAAATTGTGCTTATGCGGCGGCGAGTAGAACTCGCCCTGACGCGCCAGGCAAAACATGAAATTCGTTGGCGTATTCTCCTCCCCGACTAACAGGACCTTGAGGGCAATATCCCCGTTGTCGCCAACATTACTGGCGACCTCGGATACCTTTCCGCGGCCACGATGGCCAACACCGGGGTCTTTGTACTCCAACTGATCACCACGAACGACTTTCATCCTGGCGCGCATCTACCGTTGTGTTCGTACCCGGGAATCCTGGATCTCGCTCGAACGCAAGAAACAGCACAGCTCGCGGTTTGTGTGCACCCTGCCGTGCGTATAACTTTTGCGATCATACTACATCGTCAAGCCGTTCTCGCCCACGGAGCTGACCGCGCGGATCCAGGCGGCGCTGCGCGTGCTGTCGCTGAACGCGGGCCGGATCGTGACCCACGAGTCCCTGCTCCACCAGGTACGGGGCGACAAGCGCGAGAACGGCCGGCACGTCGTTCGCACCTACGTCAAGCGAGTGCGCCAGAAGCTCGGCGACAACCCCTCGCAACCCACCTACATCTTCACCAGGGTCCGCGTCGGCTATCACATGCCCGAGCCGTCGGAACCGAGCGCGCCGCCGAGTGCCCCGGAGCCGCCCGGCACTGCGGATGCCGACTCGGAATGACCCCGCAAAAACTCGCCGTTCGTTCAGAAAGGTTTCAGGACCACGAGCGTGAGTACGAGCAGGAGAGCGAAAAATTCACAGATTGTGACGACAGTGGGCCAGCCCCCGAGCTCGAACGATGAGTCCGTCGCCAATTGCCGGAACTGGCCATAGATAAAGCCGTGCAGAGCGGACAGCGCAAGGACGACAGCGATTTTGGCGACCATCCAGCTCGAAAACGTCCAGCCACCCATCACCATCAACGTGATGCCGAAGATCCATGTACCAATCATGGCAACGCTTCCCACGCCGCGATACCACGTTCGCACGAGGCGAGCAGCGCCGAGGCGCGCTTCATCCTGCAGAGATCGGAGCGACTCCATCACGGCGGGGATAAAAATCATCACACCCATCCAGACGACAACTGAGGCGAGGTGTGTGCACTTGATGAGAAGATAGGTCAATCTGAAAACTCTGCCGCGTAGACCATGTATGCAAGGCCGAGGCTCGGCCCTATGACGCTCACGACAGCCGGAATTTCCAACCAGGCCGGGTCATGGGCCTGCACCTGAGCTGATTCCGCCCTGACTCATTACCTGGCATGTGCCAGACATCTCGAAAGATGTGCGAGTCATGACGCAATCTTTCCATCAACCAGGTCTATGCTCCGTGTCATTCTGTCCAGAAAGCGTGCATCGTGAGTGACCATGCAAATGGTTTTTCCCTCATCGTGCAGCTCATCCAGAAGGTCCATGATGGCCTCGCCATTTCGGCTGTCGAGATTCCCGGTCGGCTCATCGGCCAGCAACAACGAGGGCTCGGCTGCGATTCCCCGGGCAACTGCAACGCGCTGCTGCTGGCCGCCGGAGAGCTGCGATGGATAGTGCCTTGCACGGGCCGTGAGCTGAACCTTCTCCAGTTTGTCCATCGCGATCTCGCGGCGCTCCTGCTTCGAGATCCCTTTGTAGAGCAGGGGCAGCTCGACATTTTCAACGACCTGCAGGTCGCCGATCAGATTAAAGGCCTGGAATATGAAGCCGATTTCGCGGTTGCGCAGCTCCGCCCTTTGATATGAATCGAATTCATCGACTCGGTGATCCTTCAGCAGATACTGGCCGCTCGTTGCCGTATCGAGCAGACCGATAATCGACAGCAATGTCGACTTCCCGCAGCCGGATGGCCCGGTAATGCAGATGTACTCCCCCTCGTGGATCACAAGGTCAACATCCTGAACGGCTCGCGTTTCCGTGTCGTAGGTTTCGTACACCCTCGAGATACCAGTAAGCCGAACGACTTCCGCAGCATCTGTATTCATGGATCTTCTTCCTTGTGCCTTATTCGTTTCTCAATGCCGCCGCCGGATTGAGTCCACTGGCCTTTCTCGCCGGTATGGTCGTTGCAAGCCATGCGACTACGGCCAGCAGGAATGCCGTAAACAGATATACGTCGATCTCCACCACGCTCGTCTCAAAGAGAAACTCACTTAGCCCGGGCGCGACAAATGCCATTGCAAGGGCGCCAATGGCGAGACCCGCCACAAGAACCCGAACAGTCTGTCGGACGAAGATTCCGCGAATTTTCGTGGGGTTCGCACCGACGGCGATGTGAACACCGATTTCGCGTATTCGCTGACTTACGTTGTACGAAACAACCCCGACGACACCTGATACCGTAACGAGCAGCGAGAGGACGCCGAACAAACCCATCAGTATCGCTACAAGACGTGGCGCCTCGAGCCACTGTGATCTGATCTGATTCATCGTTGCGATCTCATCCACGGCTTGCTGGGAATCGATCGAATAGATTGTCTCGGAAACGATGGAGCCGAGTTCCGAGAGATCCCCCGCGCTACGCAGGACAAATTCCATTGATGTGCCGGGGCGTTGCGGAAAATGCTCGTAAAATGCGGGCCCCTGAGGTACATCGGGGCTGCCAAACCTCACATCGCCGACCACGCCAATGATCTCAAGCCAGGACTCGCCCTGGTCGGTGGAAATCCTGTTTCCTATGGCATTTCCACCTGGAAACCAGGTCTCCTCGAAACGCTGGTTGATGACGGCAACAGGTATGGCGTTCTCGTCATCGCTTTCGTCAAACGTCTCACCCTTCATGAGTGGAATGCCCAGCGTTCGAAAATACTCACTTGAAACCGTCGAGTTCGTAGCGCTTGGCCGCACATCATCGTCAGCACTGATCCTGCCCTCGATCTCAAATGCAACGACACCAAGCACTCCGCCTTGTCCGGGAGCAACGGCCGATACGCCGACGCTCTCTACGCCAGCTATCTGACTCGTTTCGCGCAACAGGCGTTGACCGAAATCACGAACCTCCTGTGGAGTCGAGTAGTTCGTAAAATTGAGATCGAGACTTACATTGAGAACGTTCTCCGGGTCGTAACCGGGATCCGTCGACGTCAGTCTGTACACGCTGAGGACGATCAGCGCCGTAACAGTCAGGATCACGAAGGACAGGGCGAGCTGCACTGCAAGTAAAGCACTGCATTGCAGTTTTCCGGATGCTGTAGTCGTTACCTTGTCCCCGCCTTCCTTCAGGGCTCTGCTGATATTGCGCCGCTGAAAAGCGGCCGCCGAACCGCTTGCGATGCCCGTGACTACGGCCAGCACGACTGAAAAGAGGAGCGTTCTCGAGTCCATCCGGATCTCGCTTGCCAAAGAAGTGTATCCGGCCGCAAACTCCGACAAGACACCCAGACTGAAATAAGCGACGATCAGTCCCAGTGTGCCGCCGACCATCGCATACAGCACGCTCTCGGTCAGCAACTGTCGTGAAATTGCTGAAGGCCTGGCGCCAACCGCCTCTCGAACGGCCAGTTCCTGGTGACGGGAAGCAAGCCGCGCGAGATTCAGGTTTGCGATGTTCGCACAGGCGATCAGCAACACGAGACCGGAGACTGCGATCAGAAGAAAAAACACACCGCTCGAATCTCCCGTCATCACTTCCTTCAAGGCGGTCAGGTCTGCCGAGTACCCCCGCGCTGCCGAGTAGGAATCCGGATAGGTGGTCAGCAAGCGCTGAGCGATTCCGTTTACGTCGCTCGCCCCATTCTCGATGCTGACGTCGTCGTGCAGTTTCGCGAAAATTGATGCAATCATCGGCACATTGCGATTGTCGATGACGGGTGGACTGGATCGGAATGGACAGCTGGCGGAGGTGATCCAGATATCATTGTCATCCGGAAATGCGGGGATAGGCGGCAGAACTCCAATGACCCTGTGAATTGCGTTGTTCATTTCCAGACTCGAGCCGACGACACCCGGATCCGAGTCGAACTGACTTGTCCAGAAGCGATGAGAAAGCAGAATGAGCGGTTCCGCCCCGATATCATCTTCTCCTGCTACAAAAAGGCGGCCATGCAGCGGTTGAATTCCGAGCACATCGAAGTAGTTCCAGCTCGTGACCCCCGTCTGCACGCGAATCGGCAGGCCGTGGCCCAGCAGCGTAAATTGCATCGCGTGATATTCGAGAACATGCTCAAAGCTTTCGTTCTGCTCCCGAAAGTCGAAATAACTCTGCACCGATGACGGAAAGTTTTGTCTGCCGGCATTCGCTTCGTGCTGCTCGAGGCGAACTAGGCGATCACTGTCGGCGTACGGCAATGGCGAGAGCAGGATGTTGTACGCCATGCTGAACATCGCACTGTTCGCGCCGAGGCCAATGGCAAACGTCAAGACAATCAGCGCTGAGATCGCCGGGTTCTTTACCGCTCGACGCCAGGCAAATGCAATATTCTCAATAAAGTCGTTCACGCAATCTCCTCAACTACCAATCGCCAAGCTCGATGATTTCCCGGTCCTGAAAACCGCTGGTATCCGAAACGATGACCTGATCCCCAATGTTCAATCCGCTCACAACTTCCATCGTCGACACGGAGCCGACTCCGAGACGTACCTGAGTGCGAACGGCACGCGATCCGGTTTCGTCCAGAACGAACAGGTCCGAGTCGGAATTCTCACGAGAAAATACCGGACGCGGAATGGTAATTACGTCAGTGACAGAACCTGTCTGAATCACACCCTCGACACGCAGATCGGGCCGCGCGCCCGGAAGCGATTCGTGCTCAAAGCCAACATCGACGATCACAACGCCATCGCGAACTGACGGCTCAATTCTCGTGATGCGGCCGCGAGCCCTGTCGCCACCGGCGGTAACGATGACGTCCTGACCGAGCCTGACGTCGTACACCTGGCTTTCCTGCACCCGGAGTTCTGCCTTGAGATTGTCGACACTTGCGACAGAAGCCAGAAAGGCGCCGACGCTTACCTGCTCGCCCGCTTCCACTGCGACCTCCTGGAGCGCACCGTTGATTCCGGCACGTATCGTGAGATCGTCCAGGAGTTCTTCACCGAGCGCCAACTGACGAACAGCGCGATCAATTTCCGCCTGGCGTGCAG
>JAAXGO010000266.1 GCA_012267425.1 Rhodothermales bacterium | reverse complement strand
AACCCACTGAGTTGCGGACACCACGAGCATAGACGTCGCGCTTCGATCCATCAGGATTCATGCGCAAGATCGCGGCATACGGATCGGGCCTCTCACACACATTACACGGCGCTCCGATGGGAACGAAAAGCTTGCCATCCGGACTGAAGTCGATGAATTTCCAGCCGTGGTGTCTGTCTTCGGGCAGATCGTTCAACACCACTACGGGCTCTGGTGGATCGGTGAGTCGAGTTTCGATGTCGTCATAACGCAGGATTTGGCTGACCGCGGCCACGTACAGGGATCCGCCGTGAAAAGCCAGTCCCGACGGCATCGTTAGGTCACGGTCGATGACGTACGCCGTATCAGCCTGCATGTCGCCGTCTCGATCCACGGCAGCATAGACTGTACCGCCCCGTCGTGAACCCACGAAGAGTGTTCCGCTCGGAGTAAGTGCCATCTGGCGTGCATCCGGCACGGCATCCGAGTACACGGAAATCGAAAAGCCGTCCGGCAGTTTGATCTTGTTCAGCGGAAGATCATCATCCGGCGGAACGCCGGCGCCAGCAAATAGAACTAGAAGGGTGACTGTCGGGATGGCAATGCGCATGGACGGGCCTGTAAGCGATGATGGAGACGATGGTCAATCTACTATTTCTTTGGGCAGGGTTCCAAACTCTACGCGCCGGATAGCACTACCACGCTTATGGATGCGCCACAGCTTTTACCCAACCAGTGCGACAATGTGCTCCTTGCACCGGTCGTTCAAGGCCTGGTGATTGTCGTGGTACGGGCTGTCAAGTTCGAAGAAAGCGATCGGGCGGTACAATTCATGCTGATCGAATACGACGCAATCCACCTGGCCTCAAAAATATTTGTGTTCGTCCTTGTCAGGGCGTCCCGTACGCCGTCACAGTCTACCAAGACGCCGAATGCACCATTCAGATATGCGAAATACGACGGATACACTTTAGCAGACGGCGAGGAAGAATTCCATTTCCTTCCGCGATTGAAAGAGGCTGGCAGTGCTCGGCTATCCGCAGCTGGTTTGTTCACCGAAAGGTCGATCGAATCGCTTTGGGAGTAACTTACTGCCGGTTCAGTGTCGTAGCGTTCGAGAACGACGGCGCAGTATTCGTTGGCCGGGCAGAACTGGGCATACACGGCAGCTGCCTCCGGGCGGTCGGCGTGGAGGCATATAAAGGCTTCTACGAGGAATTCGTACCGTGCATCTGACAGGCTCAGGAGGCCGCCTGTGTGCAACAGAAAAAGTTGCTCCACCTTGCCCGAGAGCCCTGCAGCACCGCATGCAGATAAATGGGCGAAAAAGGTCTCCACAAACATCTCCACGGCCTGCTGCATCATGACATCGTCGCAAGGGCATTCTGGTTGGTGTGCACGACGTCCAGAATCCGACCCCAGTCCTTCCGTAGAGCAGCGGGTAAAGCTCTTCGTAGCGAAGCATGGCAGGCATTGCAATTTCGTGGACAATCTATGATGCCTCAGGCAATTTGCGTCAGTCGGCTTGCTTCAGCCCTATCTTGCCCTACACGACCTCAATCATACGAACTCGATCCATGCTACGATCTACCGTTTTTCTTCTAGCAGCCGCACTCGCGACATCTACGCACGCCCAAGAGTCAGTGCTCACCGTTGAGCGAATAATGCAGGACCCGACAACCTGGGTCGGAGCATGGCCGTCCGTGCCATTTTGGTCAGAGGACGGAGAGACGCTGTATTTTCGGTGGAACCCGATGGGAGAGTTCGCCGCCGATTCGCTGTTCAAGGTCAGTCGCGCAGGAGGAAAGCCCGAGCATGTGCTCCCACACGAGCGACGCAATCTCGGCCCGACGTTCGATGGATGGCACCACGGCGAACACGTCTATGATGCGACCTTCAGGCGGAAGGTGTATGAACGCAGCGGCGATCTTTATATCTACGACCGCGAAGCGCACAATCGCGTGCGGTTGACAAAAACTCGTGATCGGGAATCCAATCCGCACTTTTCACCGGACGGCGAGACAGTTGTCTTTACGCGCGACAACAATCTCTTCAGGCTGGATTTGACTTCCGGCGCCGTGCGGCAGCTGACAGATCTGCGCGCAGGAACAGAGGAGAGCGAAAGCGAGGCTGATACTCAGGATGCCTACCTACAGGAGCAGCAGACTGAGCTATTCGAATTCATTCGTGAGCAAAAAGAAGAAGAAGATAGCCGCGAAGAGGCTCGTAATGTGGACCGCGAGGCGGGCAACCCGCCTCCGACCCACTACCTGGGCGGCTCACGCGTGCAGCAGCTCCGGCTCGATCCGTCCGGGCGCTTCGTAACGTTCGTGCTTTCGGCCACACCGGGCAGATCGAAGCGGACAAAGTACATGGATTTCGTAACCGAGAGCGGCTATGCCGAAGAGCTTTCCGCACGCCCGAAGGTCGGCGTTTCTGCGAATCCGCCGGAGCTTTGGGTTCAGGACCTGGAGCGCGATTCGACGTATCAGGTCGAGCTGCATCAATTGCCCGGCGCGTACGACGTGCCCGAATACCAGCGCGAGCAGGGCATGGAAGTCGATTCGGCCAAAACGAAGCGCCACCTCTTTTCCTTCGGTCCCTTCTGGAGTAGCAACGGGCGCTTCGCGGTCCTGGAAGTACGTACACGGAACAACAAGGATCGTTGGCTAGCCCGTCTCGATGCGGAAAGTGGAACGCTGACTGTACTCGACAGGCAGCATGACGAAGCATGGATCGCCGGGCCGGGAATTTCGTGGTTCGGTGGGGGCAGCGACATGGGGTGGCTGGCGGATGACCGCCGGTTCTGGTTCCAAAGCGAAGCCTCGGGCTACAGCCACCTCTATACGGTTGACGTGGAGACGGGAGATGTTACGCAGCTCACCGACGGTGCATACGAGGTCTTCAATCCGCAGCTTTCCCAAGACGGTACGGAGTGGACATTCATGAGCACGCAACAGTCACCATTCGAGCGGCAACTCTACAGTATGCCTGTCGATGGTAAGAATCCCGTGCAACTGACCTCAATGCCGGGCCGCACCGAAGCCGTGCCTGCTCCGGACGGTGACGTGATCGCCTTTAGACACTCCTATACGACACGCCCACCAGAAATCTTCATGCAGCGCAAACAGCACGAGCCCGAGCGCGTGACGCATTCGCAGACAGAGGAGTGGCGGTCGTATAACTGGCGTGTGCCGCAGACGGTTCATGTTGAAGCATCCGACGGCGTACTGGTACCCGCACACCTGTTCGTACCCGAAAGAAGCAACGGCGGCGCAGTGCTGTTCGTACACGGGGCGGGCTATGCGCAGAATGTACACGACGGTTGGAGCAGCTACTACCGAGAGTACATGTTCCACAACCTGCTCACAGATCTCGGCTACACGGTCATGCAGTTAGACTTTCGAGCTTCGTCGGGTTACGGACGCGACTGGCGCACGGCCATCTATCGTCACATGGGAGGACGCGACCTGCAGGACTACGTGGACGCGTCCAAGTACTTGACCGCCACCTATGGTATCGAGCCCGAGCGGGTCGGCATCTACGGTGGATCCTACGGTGGCTTCATCACGCTGATGGCACTGTTTACGGAGCCGGAGCACTTCGGAGCAGGCGCAGCCCTACGGAGTGTCACCGATTGGGCGCACTACAACCATACGTACACGTCCAACATCTTGAACACACCAGAAACGGATTCACTCGCATTCGCCCGCAGTTCGCCGATACACTTTGCTGAAGGACTTGAAGACCCATTACTCATGCCGCACGGCATATTGGATAGCAACGTCCAATTTCAGGACATCGTGCGTCTTGCCCAACGGTTGATCGAGCTGGGCAAAAAAAACTGGGAGCTGGCAGTCTACCCGGTCGAGGGGCATGGCTTCCAAGAACCGAGCAGCTGGACTGACGAATACCGTCGGATCCTCAAACTCTTCGATGAACACATCGGATCAAAATAGGAGTGCCTGGGCAACGAGTCACGTCATCTCTTCCAGATCGCCTATTCGTAGAATCCGCGCGGTTGGAGAGCTCACGGTCTTGGTCGTCAAGAATGCCGAACCACGAATCCATGTTTGTGACACACACGTCCAGCACGGCAACGGCATCCTCAAGGCTTCCGACCCGGGTCTCGATGGCAGTGTAATGTCTTAGTGATTTTTTCGGACTGGGAGTCGAGTGGCACGAAGAGCTCTTCCCCACGATTGCACTAGGCGATTCGTGTACTTGCGCCTACCGATCTCAAGCCGCTCTCGATCCCTACTTCAGCCGGAACAGCTAGTCTGAAGTTCAAGCGGAATTCAGGCCATTTGACGCTGTAACTCCTTCACAGGAAGGCACTTAAGGAGATTTATGGGTGGATTTGTGTACCCATGTATTTCATGCATTATTCACTTGACATG
>JAAXGO010000006.1 GCA_012267425.1 Rhodothermales bacterium | reverse complement strand
CAGATGGAGATCGAGTTCTTCGTCTATCCGGATACGGCTGCCGAGTGGTACGCGCGCTGGATCGAGATTCGCGAGCAGTGGTACGTGGAGCTTGGTCTGCGCGCCGAGAACCTCCGTCGGCGCGCCCATCCCCAGGAAGAGCTTTCTCACTACTCCGCCGGCACCACGGACCTGGAATACCGCTTCCCCCAAGGATGGGCCGAGCTCGAAGGGATCGCCAACCGCACCGACTTCGATCTCAAGGCCCATGCCGAAGCCAGCGGCCAGCGGCTCTCCTACTTCGATCAAGAGAGCGGTCGGCATGTCGTCCCCTACGTGATCGAGCCATCCGCCGGTGCCGATCGAGCCTTGCTCGCCTTCCTGGTCGACGCTTACACGGTCGAACCAGATGAAAACGGCAATGATCGCGTCGTCCTCAAACTTCACCCGCGACTGGCGCCTTACAAAGTTGCGGTGCTGCCGCTTAGCCGTAAGCAGCCCTTAGTCGAGATGGCACACGACGTCTGGGGTCACGTGCGCTCCCACTGGGCTACGCAGTATGACGACAGCCAGAGCATCGGCCGCCGCTACCGGCGTCAGGACGAGCTCGGCACCCCTTGCTGCGTCACGGTCGACTTTGATTCCCTTGATGACCACGCAGTCACGATCCGTGATCGCGATGATCAGGTACAGGAGCGCGTGCGGGTAGAGGATCTGGTCGATGCGCTGCGTACGCGCTTGGAGTGCTAGCTTCTCTCATGCTGCAGCGGCCACTCCGCTTCGTCCATACTTCCGACCTGCACCTCGACGCCTATGTCGGCGTCGATGATCCCATCTGGGTCGATCGGCGCGCGCAAATCCGTGCGGGTTTCGAAGCCGTCCTGTCCCTGACGCAAGGTGCGAAGGCAGACGCGCTGCTCATCGCTGGAGACATCTTCGACTCCAACCGTGCCCAGGCCGAAACGGTGGAGTGGTTTTTTGATCGCTGCGCTGCCATTGCGCCAACGGCGGTGGTCGCGATCAACGGCAACCACGATGCCTTGGGAGATGGTTCCGTTTATACGCGCCACGATCCGGCGGGCGTCGAAAATCTCACGTTCCTCTTGAAAGAAGAAGGTGAGACGTGCATCTTGCCAGAGCTGGGGTTGGTTTGCTGGGGCCGAGGATTCCACGAGTCGGATCTGGACTTCCGTCCCCTGGACGGCCTGCCCGTCCGTGAGGATTCGGCCTCATGGCATGTTGTGCTTGCGCACGGCCACCTCGTTCGCGGTCCGGGCGATGCCCACCGTTCCATGCTGATCGAGCCGAGCCAGATCGATAGGAGTGGCTGGGACTACGTCGCGCTCGGACACTGGGAACACCATGCAGACGTGGCTAGTGAGCCGGTGGTCGCGGTGTATTCGGGCGCACCGGTACCGCTCGCTCGGCGAGAGTTCGAGACGGCGGCTATCGTCGTGGACTGCGATCCAGAAACCGGCGTCCGCTGGGTGCGGGTGCCGTTGGGGAGTAGCGGAGCGCCGCGAAGAAAGCGGGTCGGAGGTTAGCGTAGAGGGGTGGATTGCTAAGGGGCGATCTCCACGACCTTGGCGCGGGCACCGTCCTTGTCCTCGTACCAATCAGCATTGATCGCTGTGTAGGCGGCCCATTCTTCGGGGACGTCATCCTCAGCGAAGATCGCCGTCACGGGGCAAGCGGGCTCACAAGCGCCACAGTCGATGCACTCATCCGGATGGATGTAGAGGATCCGATCGTCGTCGCCATCGTCGTGGATGCAGTCAACGGGGCATACCTCTACGCAGGACTGGTCCTTCACATCGATACATGGCTCGGTGATGACGTACGTCATAGTTTCTCCCCGCTCCCGAACGTCGCTCCCGTCCGGGGTTTGACCGGCTCCGTTCCCTCTTATATACCCGGGCCATTGTCTAGGCAACTGCCGTAGTGTGGTCTCCTCGAATGTTAAATTCGGCGGCGGCGCGTGGGCGATCAGCGCTGATCGGGCGCATGGGAAACGGAGATGGCGCCTCCGCTCTCCGCCACGAAAAGCGCAGCGGTTTGGAGGCCTTCCTCGTTCCTGGCCGCGCACGACGAGCTTGGATCGTCGGGTAGATGCTCGCGGCGCCGGGCGTTCACTCCTTAGTCCACTCCTTAGTCGCTCGCCGGCTTAGGTCGCTCGGACTCGCTGCTTGGGCTCACGCTTCACGCCTTGCTGCCGTCCTTGGCGCACCCGCGAATGGCCGTTCCCGCGCTCGGATAACCGGTCGTCCAGCGCGGCGCCGCTCGCTTCCATCGTTGCGTCTCCTCCCGACCTTCCCAGCTTCGCCGCCAAGAATCGCCCGGTGTGGCTGTTTGGATTTGCTGCGATCGCTTCGGGTGTACCCGTCGCGACCAAGCGCCCGCCGTTCGCTCCTCCGCCCGGCCCGAGATCAATGATGTAGTCGGCGTTCTTGATCACGTCCAAGTGGTGCTCAATGACCACGACGGTGTTTCCCCCGTCGACTAACTCTTGCAGGACTCGCAAAAGCGCCGCCGTGTCGTGGAACGACAGTCCGGTCGTGGGCTCGTCCAGCAAGTAGAGGGTCCTGCCGGTGTTGCGCTTCGAGAGCTCCGTGCTGAGCTTGACCCGCTGCGCTTCACCTCCGGACAACGTGGTCGCCGGTTGCCCCAGTCTGATATAGCCGAGCCCCACGGCCTGGATCGTCCTTAACCGACGCCGGATTGCCGGCAGTGCGTTAAAGAACTCCGCCGCCTCGTCGACGGTCATGTCGAGGATGTCGGCGATCGACTTGCCCTTGTACAGGATCTCCAGCGCCTCGCGGTTATAGCGCTTCCCCCGGCAGATCTCGCAGGGCACCGTCACATCGGGGAGGAACTGCATCTCGATCTGGTTGTAGCCCTCCCCCTGGCAGGCTTCGCAGCGCCCGCCCTTGACGTTGAACGAGAAGCGCCCCGGCTTGTAGCCGCGCGCCCGCGACTCCGGCACCGTTGCGAACAGCTCTCGCACCGGCGTGAACACGCCTGTGTAGGTCGCTGGATTCGACCTCGGCGTCCGTCCGATCGGCGATTGGTCGATATCGATGATCTTGTCGATATGCCGCAGACCTTCGATCTTGCGGACTTTGCCGGGACGCAGCTTGGAGTTGTGCAGGTATTGCGCCACCTTCCGATACAAGATCGCCTCGACGAGCGTGCTCTTGCCCGATCCGCTCACACCAGTCACACAGATGAACGTGCCCAATGGGAGCGTCACGTCGATCTCTTGGAGGTTGTGCTCCGCTGCCCCGAGCACTTTCAGTGTTTGGCCGTTGCCCTGCCGGCGCGATGCTGGTAGGGGGATCTGCTCACGTTGCGCCAGGTAGGCACCCGTCAGCGACTGGGGGTGCGCCATGATCTGATCGGGCGTGCCCTCCGCGACGATTTCGCCCCCATGCTCCCCAGCGCCCGGGCCCATGTCGATGATATGGTCCGCGGCCAGCATCGTTGCCTCGTCGTGTTCGACGATCAGCACCGTGTTGCCGACGTCACGCAGGCGTTGGAGTGTGCGAATTAATCGGTCGTCGTCCAGCGGGTGCAGGCCGATCGACGGTTCGTCGCAGACGTAGAGCACTCCCAACAGCGATGATCCAATCTGCGTCGCCAGCCGGATACGCTGCGACTCGCCGCCGCTCAGTGTGCCGGCGGCGCGGTCGAGCGTTAGGTAATCCAGCCCCACGTCGACGAGAAACGTCAGTCGCTCGCGAATCTCTTTGAGGATCTGCCGTGCGATCAGTTGTTCGCGCGCGTTGAGCGGGGTGTCTGCACTCGCCATCCGCTCCGCCCAGGCTTGCGACTGACGGACGGACAGTGCCGTCACGTCCGTGATGTTGATCCCGTCAATGAGAACTGCGAGCGTCTCGGGCCGCAGACGCGCTCCCTGGCAGGCCGGGCACGGCACTGCGGTCATGTAGCGCTCGATCTCGCTCCGCTGCCACTCGGAATCGGTCCCTCCATACCGGCGCATGAGGTTGGGCACCACGCCCTCGTAGGCCGTCTTATAGCGATGGCTGCGGCCCGCCTGACTTCGGTAGCGCACCTCGATCTCTTCGTCGGAGCCGTACAGGATCACATCGAGCGCGTCGGCGGACAGCTCGGCGATCGGGGTCTTCGAGTCGAAGCCGTACGCCTCGCCGACCGCCTCCAACAGTCGGCTGTACCAAGCTGTGGTCGTTGCTGCCCGCGTCCAGGGCACGATCGCACCCTCGCTGAGCGAGAGGTCGGGGTTCGGGATGACCAGTTCGGGGTCAACCTCCATCTTTTGCCCCAGACCGGTGCAATCGCGGCAAGCGCCGTGCGGGCTATTGAAGGAGAAATTCCGCGGCGCGATCTCGCCGAGCGAGTAGCCATCCTCGGGACAGGCGAGCGCCTCCGAAAAGAGCTGCTCCGTACCTCCCACCGCTGCGACCTGCAGCGAGCCGCCCCCCAGCTTCAATGCCTGCTCGACGCTGTCCGTCAAGCGTCCGGCGAGCGCCGTACGCGCTTCCTCGTTCTCCACCACCGGTAGCACGACACGATCGACCACGATATCGATCGTGTGGCGGCGGTTCTTCGCCAGGGAGATCTCCTCGTCTAGCGATCGCACCTCCCCGTCGACCCGCACACGGACGAACCCGCTTTGGCGAGCGCTTGTGAAGACCTGAGCATGCTCTCCCTTGCGGTCTTTGATGACGGGGGCGAGCACCAAGAGGCGACTGCCGGGCGTCAGATCCAGGATGCTGTCGACCATCTGCTGGACCGTCTGGCGGGTGATCGGCTTACCACATTTGGAGCAGTGCGGTTGCCCGGCACGTGCGAACAGCAGCCGTAAGTAGTCATAAATCTCTGTGACGGTGCCGACCGTGGAGCGGGGATTGTGACTGCGCGACTTCTGGTCGATCGAGATCGCGGGGGACAGCCCTTCAATGTAGTCGACGTCGGGCTTCTCCATCTGTCCCAGGAACTGCCGCGCGTACGCCGAGAGCGACTCGACGTAGCGCCGTTGCCCCTCCGCGTAGATCGTGTCGAATGCCAGCGAGGACTTACCAGATCCCGAGACGCCCGTGATCACCACGAGTTGGTTGCGCGGGATCGTGACATCAATATTCTTGAGATTGTGCTCGCGCGCGCCGCGGATGACGATCATTAGCCATCTTCGAGGTCTGAGCCATACGGCGACGCGCAAGCCACGACCATCAAGGCTGCTGCACTATTCTTCCGTCTCGGTAAGCGGGTCGCGAAAATAAATCTCAGAGTCGAACATCTCTTGAATGGCAAGCTCGGTCGGTTCCGGCTTAATCTCGTACTCGATCGAAATGCGCCTCTGCTCTTCCTGGAATTGCGGATCTTCGAGCTCCGGTTCGAACCCTTCGAAGTACGCCAGTTGATTGTCAAGGTCCGCCTTCATCCTGGACGCAATTTGGCGTGACCGCTTTGAGAGAATAGCCACGGTTTCAAAAAGGTTGCCGGTCTGCGCCACGAGCGCTTCCACGTCCACGGTTTTGATAGCCATTATCCTGATTGCCTGAATATCATGGGTGAGGCAAGACACGTTTACGTTTGGGCACGTGATAGGTTCCCGCACGAAACTTGACTTCCGTGGTTCTGTTTAGCCGCCTCTGCCATTCGATTGCTTGCCCGATGCCACCGACCGTTCGCACGTGCGCTGTTTTGTTTGTCATTGCCGGCTGTTTCGGCGCAGCGGATGACGTGGAGGTCACCGTCAGTCGAGCCCTTGCATTCGAACCGCTTGGGCGAGGTAGACAGGCTCTCCTTGACAGCACAGAACGCGTCATAAAAGACGCCGCCGAGTGGGAGGCCCTCAACGATTCTCTCCGTCCGATTCTGCGGCTTGGACAGGTCGACTTCGAGCTGGAAATGGTGATGCTGGCGGCTGTGCCCGTACCAACGGGCGGTTACGACCTCCGATTCGAAGTTATCGACGAAACAGCGGACGGCCTCACTGCCGGTTACCGCGTGTTCGTTCCCGGAGCCGACTGCCGCACGACCCTCGGCGAAGGTGTGGTGTTTCAGGCCATTCGTCTGGCCCGAACGAATGCCCCCGTCACCTTCGTAAAAGAAACCGAAACACTTCGCTGCACGGAGCCGGGGTAGGGACCTACGCTGCTGCACCGGACACTTCCAACCGTGACAAAGCAGGATCGTCAACCCGCACGTCACTCTCGACCAGCCCGTCGCGCAGCCGAATGACTCTCCGCGCATGTTGTGCGACGGTCTCTTCGTGCGTCACGACCATTACGGTGTTGCCTCGACGATACAGGGTTTCGAACAGGACCATGATCTCGGCTCCAGTACGAGAGTCCAGGTTTCCCGTCGGTTCGTCGGCAAGCAGGAGTGACGGATTGTTAACCAGGGCTCTCGCGACGGCAGCCCGCTGTCTTTGGCCGCCGGACAACTCATTCGGCTTGTGTGTCATGCGATCGTCCAGGCCTACATCGCGCAACGCGCGGCTTGCCATCTCCACACGCTTTTTCTTCTTCCGGCCCGAGTAAATAAGCGGGAGCTCCACGTTTTGCAGACAGGTCACGCGCGGGAGCAGATTGAATGTCTGGAAGACGAAGCCGACTTCGCGGTTGCGTATAGCCGCGAGCTCGTCGTCGGTCATCTCGCCCACGTTGTGTCCTCGCAGGTAGTACGTTCCACTAGTCGGAGTGTCGAGGCACCCGATGATGTTCATCATCGTCGATTTGCCCGACCCGGATGGGCCCATAACGGCCACGTACTCATTCGGGTATACGTCGAGCGTGACGCCATCCAGGGCGTGGACGGCTTCTTCGCCCATCGGATAAATCTTCTTGACCTCCCGAAGTTGAATGAGCGGTTTCTGCTCAGACAATACTGCCATACCGTCGTGTGTTTGCTGTCTACGAATTGTCTTGGCTCAGCCCACGTCCCGCCCCTCCGCCACTACTGCCGTTCCTTCACCGTCGCGTCAGGCCTGAGCGTGCGACTGACGGTGCTATACGGCCCGATGATCACTTTTTCTCCGCCGACCAAAGTGGAGCGGATCACCATGAATCGATCATCGGCGATACCAGTCTCTACTTCGATCATGCGTGCCTTGCTTTCTTCGTCCACCATAAAGATAACCTTGCGGAGATCTTCGTTACGCAACATGGGCTGCGTCTCTGTCTCTTCTTCTTCAACTGACGTCGTATCCGCCTCGCTACGCTGCGCCTTCACACGGTTGAAATCCCGCACCGTAACCGCCTGGATCGGCACAGCCGTCACCTGGTCAACGGTTTGTGTGAAAACGTCCACGGTGCCGCTCATACCGGGGCGAAAACTCGGATAATCGTTGCTCGTCGGACTCTCTTCCGCAAGCGCTGAGGCCCTGCCCGCCGCCCGGCGAGCTTCGGCATTGTGCGGATCCAAGATGCGGATCTTGACCGGAAAATTCGTCACCTGCTGCTGACTCGATCCTGCCAGCAGGCGCGCCGAATTGGCGATCTCGGTCACCACCCCTTTGAAGATGCGGTCTGGATAGGCATCAATCTCGATCGTCGCCGAGTCGGCCAACGCGACATTGACCACGTCGTTTTCGTTGACTTCGACTTCAAGCTCCATCTGGTCCAAACGGGCAATCACCATCATTTCGGTCCCTGCCATCTGCGTAGTGCCGACAACGCGTTCGCCCAGTTCCACGTCGAGCTTGCTGACAGTGCCGCCCATCGGGGAGTAGAGGACCGTCTTACTCAGCTGCTCCTTCGATTCGCGAAGGATTGCTTCGGAACTTTGAACCGAGTAGTCGGCCGCCTCCAGAGCCGCCTTGGAAATCTCGTGGGCGGTTTCTGCCTCTTGGAATACACTCTCGGAGATCACCTCGCGCTCATACAAACTGTGTTGTCTTTCCAACCGCTGCTTGGCGTTCAAAAGATCGGCGCGGCGCTGCGACTGGAAGGCCCTCGCCTGCAGCACATTCGCTTCGGCAGCTTCCACCTGGGCGAGGTAGAAGTCCGGCTTTATCCGTGCCAGGAGCTGACCTTGTTCCACCTGCTGTCCTTCGATGACGGGTAACTGGATTATCTCGCCCGATACGTCGGGACTGATGGCAATCTCAACTTCCGGTTGGATCCTGCCAGACGCCGTCACCGTCTGCGTGACGGTTCGGATTTCGACCTTCGCCGTCTCGACAGTCACACCGCTTGATCGATCGCCGAGAAACTGCGAGCCCACCAGCCCGAGAATGACGACGAGGATCACTAAGCTGATAAGGATGAGAAGGAGTCGGCGCGTTTTGCTTTTCTTTTTCTTGGTCATGAAATCAAAGTGGTTCGAGCTCCGTGGAGCCTATTCGAACAGCGGACGCCCCGGGTCGAGGGCACCGATGTAATAGTCGATGAGACGTTTCCGGAAAAGAAAACTGAACTTAGCAGTAGCCCGGTTGCCGGCCGCATTAACGTATGCAGCGCGAGCCTGTGTTAGCTCAACAAGCGTACTCGCACCTACATTGTAGCGCTCCTGCTCTGCCGCAAGCGCCTGCTCCGCGGCTTCAAGCTGCTTTTCTGTTACATCAAGACGCTTTTCGTCACTCACGTAATCGAGGTACGCCTGGCGTACCTCGAGCCCGATCTGGTGCTGCAGGTTATCCATCTCGAGTCGGGCATTGTCGACGTTAACACGAGCACGTTGAATCTGCGAATGAGTCTGAAAACGGTTGAAAAGCGGGATACTCAGACTTAAGCTGAGGGACTGCGACCGGTTGTTCGTGAGCTGGGTTGAGAAAGGAGTGAGCTCGAATACAGGATTGCCGGACGGTCCCAGTACCGGTCTGCCGTTGTCGTCGAGGACGAGTTGACGCGCCTGGCTGGAGTATCCCGTACCCGCACTCCCAGAAAGACTGAGCCTCGGCAAGGTCCCGGCACGCGCAACGCGCAGGCTCTGTTCGCTTGATCCGATCGCCAGCTCCTGAGCTCGCAGGTCGTAGCGTCGGTCGAAAGCGTTCCTTAAAAGCTCGTCTATCTCGTAGTCTTCGGGAATCAGCTGGATATCCTCTTCGCTGGGCATCACGAACTCGTACGTCCCAAACGGATCAAGCTGCAGCGTCTGAATGAGGCTGCCCTCCGCCAGTTGTACGGCGGTCTGGGCGTTTAGCAAGGCAAGTTCCGCATTTGCGGCAACTGCCCGCTGCTGCAGAAGGTCCGACATGGGACGCGATCCGACGCGGACGAACTCCTCTATCTGCGTCAGCTGCTGCTGAGTCGCTTCTACGTTGTCCTCTTGAATCGTGACCTGCTCCTTCTGCTGAATCAGCGTCAAGAACCGTGACATCACCTGGAAGACGATAGCCTGCCGCTGTCGTTCAAAGGTGTAGTCCACCGACTCCAAATCGAGCCGCGATTGTTTCAACAGGGCAAACTCAGCCAAGCCATTGAACAAGGTCAGGCTGCTGCCCACGCCCAAGTTGAACCGATCGCTGGTCTCGGTGTAGAGCTCCCCTGTCGTCTGGTCGAACTGGAGTCCGAAATTGCGTCCCGTACCTGAAGAAAAGCTCAGGTTGGGTAGCGGCGCATAGCGTCTCTGACGTACCGTGATTTCCTCCAAGCGGACCTGATTGGCTGAACGCTTCAGCAAATAGTTGTTATCCAGCGCGATCCTGATTGCGTCGTCAAAGGTGATCTGCTGGGCCTGGACAGGCAGCGGCTGCACGGCGACGACGGCCAAAACGATGATCGGCAACGCCCGAAAAAGAAGTGCTCCGATACGGGTCATGAGTGAGATTGACGGCATTGGATGCTTGAGTTCATCGACAGGTGTGCACTCCCGAAGTAACGGCTTGCTCAGGCTTTACGACGCTGCTACGTAGCAGAATCGGTCGAGGTTGCAGACTGGCCGAATCTCCACGGTACTCGTAGGAAGTGCATATTGGACGTAGGATGTCCACCCGGTATTCCCTGGGCCTGAGGAGGCGGGCCCTGAGCCTAGCCGATGTGTGCTTTCAAGTCCTCCCTACGGTGCTTCTGTCGCAGCTTGCGGAGTGCTTTTTCCTTGATCTGACGTACGCGCTCACGCGTAAGGCCGAACCTGTGCCCTATTTCCTCGAGAGTGAGCGGATGCTCCCGCCCGATTCCAAAATAAAGCCGCGTAATCTCTGCCTCGCGGGCATGGAGCAGTCCGAGGGCAACTTCAATGTCGATTTTTACCGATTCATCGAGAAGCGATTCGTCCGGTGACAAGCCGTCTTCGCTCGGGAGGACATCCAGGAGGCTGTTGTCGTCTTCTTCGTTGAAGGGTGCATCCATCGAAAGATGCCGCCCGGCGTGCTGCATTGCCTCACGGACCTTCTCAACATCGATATCCAGTTCGATCGCCAGCTCTTCCAGGTTTGGCGTCCGCTCGTGCAGCTGCGCCAAACGGGCACTCGTTTTTCGAATCTTGCTGATGGTGCCGATGCGGTTGAGCGGAAGGCGCACCACCCGCCCCTGTTCGGCAAGGGCCTGCAAGATGGACTGCCGGATCCACCAAACGGCGTATGAAATAAATTTGAAGCCACGCGTTTCGTCAAAGCGCTTGGCCGCCTTGATCAATCCATAATTACCTTCGTTGATTAGGTCCGTCAGGTGAAGACCCTGGCCCTGATACTTCTTGGCGACCGAGACGACGAAGCGCAAATTGGCACGAGTGAGCTTGAGCAGGGCTTCCTCGTCACCTTTTTTGATCTGACGAGCCAGATCCGCCTCCTCCTGGGGCGTCACCAGGCTAATCTGCCCGATCTCCTTCAAGTACTGATCGAGCATTCGCTGGCGACGTGGTACGTACATCGATTCTCTTCTCGGAATGTGCAGGGAAGTCGCCTGCGCTGAAAAGGATGGTTGCAAACCAGTGCGCTACGCCGAAAGATCCCGGCCATGTATAGGCATGCGGCGGGATCGGACTCGACGTAATACGACGTGTACTTAGAGGCCTCCGGGTCTGTGCATCCTCTCAGATTTAGGAGCTCGACTTTGCGAAAATCAA
Organism: Rhodothermales bacterium; assembly: GCA_012267425.1. Classification (GTDB taxonomy): domain Bacteria; phylum Bacteroidota; class Rhodothermia; order Rhodothermales; family Bin80; genus Plut-88865. The sequence continues at coordinate 21,150 of JAAXGO010000006.1, read as the reverse complement.
CGGGATGACTCTCGTCCTGAAGGGAAATCGTTCCACATATCGAACCTTCAGGAGCCCGTCATCGACACGGATGAAGTTGCCGTAGTTGACGCCAAGTTCGTGACCAGTCATCTTGACGTCCCAGTCAGCACGATCTCACCGGTTAAAGAGCTGTATCCACCCTTCGTCTGCGCTACGCGAAGGGCTCGTTGCGGCGTACGTATCTGTTGCAACATCGTCAGTGATCGTCGTGGCGTACAGCCCGGCGGCAAGGAGCGCGAAAGCAGCGTGCATCAATGGCGTTCGTGCGTTAGATATCCACCGACCGTCTTTTTACGACGAAGAGTCCTTCACGCCGGCTGGTCACGACGATCATACCGCTTTTAAAGTACGGATAGCTGCTCCACGTCCCGTTGAATCCCGCATCGTCGGTACCATAGGGCGTGGTATCGAAAAAGCCCACTTCCTCTGGGTTTGTCGGATCTGTAATGTCAACAATGCGAAGACCACTCGAATTATTGGTCTGATACATCAAGTCACCACTGATGTATAGGTTGTGATCCGTGGCGGATGTGGGCCCGAAGAACTCGTTGACCAGGACGGGGTCCTCAAGATCCCGGACGTCCCAGACGAGCGTCCGCGTGCGATCCACCTTGCCTGTGAGCTCGTCCAATTCGTCGTTCTGAAAAAAATAGGCATGATCGTCGGAAAGCCAGCCTTGGTGCACGTACCCGAAGTCCGGATACGTCCCTGATCCAACGGTCACTGGGCCAGTCTTGTCGGTCACGTCTGCTATGCTGATGGCTGTTTCGTTGGAGCCGAAACAAATCTCTCGCCCTCTGTGCGCGGTGTCTGGGCCGTGGTACGTGACGCACTGTGCGTCGTGCGAGTAGCCTGTCTTGCGCCGCCCGGTGGTCTCGTCGGCAAAGCAGCCAGCAAACGTGGGTTTGGTCGGCTCTCGAATGTCGATCATGTGCAGGCCGCCACCGCATGTCTCGCCGCCTGCACTCGACCCGACGGCAAAGGCAAAGCCGGTCTCCTCATTGATGACGACATTATGCGCACTTGCGATCCCGTCGTAGTGTGCGGTCGGCTCGAACATTGTCGGAGGATCGGCAACGTCACGCAAGCGCGTGAGATCAAAGACCTGCATTCCGTGTGCACCCGCTCCATCGGCCACGACAAATGCGTGATCTCGATAGACTTTTATGTCACGCCACGTGCTGCCGGGAGACCCTTTGGTTCGCGGCAATTCGCCCAGAAAAACGGGGCGACTCGGATCGGTGAGATCCACGAAGACGGTCGCTTCGAGATGGCCTACGAGACCGTATTCTCGGTCCGTTTCGGGATCCGTCCATCCCCACACGTCGCTGAGGCGTACCCCACGCGCTACGCCCAGGTCGGACAGCGGGATGAAGGACACCAGGTCCACGTCGCCGCACTTGAAGCCTCCGGCATGACCCTCCTCACAATTGAGACCGTCTCCAAGAATAGGATCCATTCCCTCCCGCTCGTTAAACAGCACCGACACCTCGTTCCACACATCACCGCTCCGCTCGAGTACTACTGCACTTCCTTCACCGTAGGCACTCCCGGCCGCTCCCACAACGGCGAGTTCATCCGTCGCGGCAAGTGTGTTACCCAGCCGGCTGCGCGGAATAACCTCGTCATTCGCCCACTGAACCCCGGCTCCCCACCCATCGCCGTCCGAGGAGCGCTCGAAACGCCAGACGGACCCTGCGTAGGCATTCGTCCCCGGCGCGCCAACCCACACGCTGCGGTCCGTAGCAGAAAGACTCGCGCCGAAAAGGTCGCGTTCGTCACCGGAAGACGGCACCAGCGTAGCGGCCATTTCCCAGCCCGCCGCTTCCGCGTCGAGATGGTAGACGTGCACGACGCCCGTAAACCCATTCGCGGCGGGTGCGCCGATGAACACCGCGTTCCCCTCGGTCACATCGATCGCCGCGCCGAACATGGGGTCGGTGCCTGACAGGACAGTGTCCTCACTCCACGTGCCCGCTACTGTGTGCCATACATGGACTTCTTGAGCGGCCGGTATGCCGACAAAGGCCCGGCCTCCACAGAGTGCGACGGCAGAGCCGAAGCTGTCTCCGCCTTCCAATTTTGCGGTCTGCGTCCAGTCTCCATCCGCATCGGTGCGTTCAAAGACATAGACGGCGTCCTCTTGCGGTGCACCAACGAGCACCGTGGCACCTTCGATCGCCACATCTGCAATCCTCCCCTCTCCGGCAGCAAGCAGAGCGGTTTCTTGCCACGTCCCAGTTTCCGGATCACGCTCGAACACGTAGATTTTGTGCTCTGCCGAAGCAACGAGCAGCGTGCCTTGCGGCGATAGTGCGAGCGCCGACCCGAATCCATCATGTACACGCGCGTCGGATGCACGCAAGGCGGCGTGGTGCACCCACGTGCCGTTGATCCCGCGGCGATACAGGTGTACTGTGCCAGGATCGTGAAAACCCGTCGGCTCGGCCACGAAAAATTCTCCGTCGCCGATGGCCACGGCTCCGCCAAACGATGCAACTGCTGCCGGGTCCGAATCGGCTACGGCAACGCATACTAGTAGGCTAAGCACAGGCAATGAGAGATACCGCTTCATCGATTCGAGATTTGTTAAGACAAAAGGACGACCGACGCAGTGTGGGCCCTACGGGATTCGAACCTGTGACCTCTCGCGTGTGAGGCGAGCGCTCTAAACCGCTGAGCTAAGGGCCCTGTGCCGTGGATTCCGCACCTACGGGCCGCCGTCCACACTGTGAAAAGCACTCCCCGAATGGGGTTGCAAGGCTGCCAGAGACGATGCGTTGACGAAGGATGGTACATCGGGCGGTGGTACGAGCGGCGTCATCGTCACCGGGAATCTTACGGTTTCCTCAACGGGCAAAGCCGCACGTTCGGCAAACCATGTCGTGCCGGCAAAAAGACCAGCCAACAGAATCAAGGCAAGGGCCCATCCTCCACGGCTGTCGGTCTCCGACTCGCCCGAGGCCAGCATCATTTCCTCAGCAAGTCGCCGACGCACACGGGCACGAAGGTCCCGGGGCGCCTTACAGCGGTACCTGCACAGGAGCGACCGCGTACTGCGGAGCCGCTTTACCTGCGCTGCCAAGCCATGGTCCATGGCAAGACATTCCTCGAATGCACGACATACGACGTGATCCATGGTCCCGTCTACGTATTCGCAGAGCAGCTCATCCAACCACATTGGTGCGCGTTCGCAGGTACGGTCGTATCCTTCTGCCATAGACTGGGGGGTAAGCTGACGGGGCGAGACACAAGCAGGCTCAACGCCGCGGTTCACCATTGGTTGCCCGGACGGATTGTTTTTTGAACAAGGCGATACGCTTGGGCGCCAATCGGTTCCGATCTATCAGACAGCCAGCTGCCGGATCAAAAGCGTCATCACCAGGCGCTCGCTGCGTTTGGTGGCTCCCTTCAATTCGAAATCCGCCGCCAATAGTGCCGAAAACGCCGTTCGAAGCGCGTCGTCGGATAAACGGCGAAGGCTATGGAGATACTCCTGCAGGAAAAAGGGTGAGATTCCCGCGGAAGCGGCCATTGCCTTATTGGACAAATGACGGCAACTTTGCAGCTTCCAGAGCTTGGTATAGTAGGCGGTTAGAAATGCCACGATTCGCAGGGCCTCGCCGCGTTGGTTGGACGCTGCCGTCAGCATCCGGTCGCCTATGCGAAGCGCTTCGCTCAGCCGCCCGTTACCAATTGCGCGCTGCAGCTTGAAGACGTTGACGTCACGCGTCCGCCCGCCGGCACGAACGACGTCGTCGACGGTGATACTGGTACGGTCGCCGACAAAGGTGACCAACTTGTCTATTTCGTTCGCTGCAGTGCGCAGTGAGGTTCCCACGTAGTCGGCAAGCACGGCAGCCGCCCGTGGCTGTATACTGCGCCCCGACTTCTTGGCGCGCTTCGAGATCCAGCCGGGCATGTCCCGATCACGTAAACGGGTGATTTCGCCCCAGGCCGCCTTGCTTTTTATCGCCTTGTAAGGGTTTCTCCGCAGCTCAGGTTTTCGTGCACAAAGGAGCATCACGATCGTGGTGGGGTTTGGTACCTCGGCGTAGGCTGCAAATGGTTCACTCTGCTTTAGGAGCTCGAAGTTGCGCACCACCACGACGCGGCGCTCAGCCATGATCGGATACGACCGGCACATCCCGAGGACGGCCGAAGAGTCCGCCTCCGCGCCGTACACCAGGTCGTAATTGAAATCCATCTCGTGCTCTTGGAGCGCGCACTGAATGAGCAGCCGCTGCAGTTGGTCGATCAGGAACGTCTCCTCACCATAAATGAAGTAGAGCGGCTTGAAGTCCTTCCTGCGAAATGCCGCAGCGAAATCCCAATACGAATGTCCTTTTCTGGAAGCCATCCCAGTGCGGCGTGATCAGCGAATGAACGTGTACGTGTACTTAAGAAGCAGTGTGCGTCCGTCCAAGCCCGGCAGGTGCGGCATCATCCGCAGTCGATTTGTATTGCGACTCTCGTTATAGACGATCCACAGATCGTTGCCTTCCCGGAAGTTGTACCGAAAGCGGAGATTGGCAGACAGGGCGTCCGCCGCCGTGTTGTACTGCAGAAACGTGTTGAGCGAGATTCTCGTCGTGAATCCGATCTGTGCCCTCACGCGGGCAAGGTGGACGTAGAATCCCACGTCACGCTCCGGAAAGCGGACTCGGTTGAATCGGTACGTTGCTCCGAGTTCCACGTGCCGTGACAGATTCCACGTAGGCTCCGCCTCGAATTCCACGTTCGTGCCGTCGAAGAACGAGCCACCGGAGACGCGTGCATCGGTGCGAAACAGCTGCCCGTCCCGCGCCGTGTAATTCCAGGACCAGACATGATAGGCGTAGCGGCCTGGCGGAACTTCGGTGTCTTCGGGGAAGGAGACGGGCGTGCGGAGGTCTTCATCAAAGACCTCCACTTCGAGTGAATGGGTGGCACCGGATTTTAGGCGGAACTGCCAGGCAAGACGATACCATGAGGATTCGACGCTGCGGTCTTCATTGCGCAAGTATGTCGTAACTACGAGGCGTGGACCACTTGACAGAATGCGTGAAGACTCCGCAGCGAACCAGCCGTAGCCGACCACCACAAACGGCTGCACGAACCCCGTCCGGGATACAAAGCCGATGCCCGGATTGAAGGCTTCGCCCTCCCACGTCGTCGACACTATATACGAGAGACCGACCTGCGTACGCCGCTCCAGGCGCACGCGTCCGTATCCATTGTTCTTGGGGTGAAATCTGTCTCCACCGATATCCGCATCGTCGAATGTTTGTGCCCACTTCAGTTCGAGGTACTCCTTGCCTCCAACGCGGATGATACCGTCGAGGCCGTAAACCCAATTCCATGTGCCATTTGCCCCGATCCGGGACGTAACGATGCCTCCCAGGTAGGAATTTGAATTGAATACCTGTCTGCGCAGACGCAATACCCCGAAATTCTCGGACGGCAGCTCATCACGTGCGGCCGTCTGTAGATTGATCATGCCCGTGTCCCAGGTGCCGATCCGGCCGACCAGGCGGGCGCCTCCAATGATCGGGATCGTCCGTTCCTCGTAGAGGCCAATCTGCCGAGTATGGAACAGGCGATCGTAGCGCCCCTGCGTCCTGTATTCGAAGATTCCTGCACGCTGTTGGAAAAACTGGCGCTTCTCGGGAAAAAAGAGCGAAAACCTCGTCAGGTTGACCTGCTCGTCATCGGCTTCCGCCTGTGCAAAATCTGTGTTGACCGTGAGGTCAAGCGTGAGGTTATCGGTCAGATTCGTCTTCACGTCGCCGCCGACGTCGGTTGTAAAGTCGCTTTCAACGTTGTAGGTGGATCCCGCGTTCGTCAGCATAGACGCTGCGGATGCGCCACCGGCGGCATAGGGAGTGATATAGACGGGGTGGCGGCTTGCCGTGCCGTCGAGGCTCACCCTTTGCAGCTGGGATGGTTTGGCATACGCCATGCTCCAATTGGGTGGAGTGGCGGGAAAAACGTGGCGCTCGTTTTTGCGCGAAATGAACCGATGCACCGACATGCCCATCACCACCATGCCGTCGTCGTCCTGAAAACCAAGACTGGAAAGTGGGATGCGCATCTCCGCGAACCAGCCCTCAGTATTCCGCGTCGTAGCAACGTCCCAGTACGTGTTCCAAGCCGACGAAATAACACTCCCGAACGGCGACGGACCGCCGTATTGGAGATCGTTGGTAATGGTGAGATCCAGCCGGATACCGTTCGGATTCGTCGCGAACCAGAGCGCGTTTTCGCGGTCGTTGAACGTATCCAGGATAATCGAAAACGTGTCGTCGCCGCTGTAGCGGTCCCGGTACATCGAATTGCTGCGGATTTTTTCCGGATCCCCGTCGAGCATGATGCCAGACAGGTACAAGTACTGATCATCGTATGCGACCCGTATTTCCGTGTATTCCGACATCTCTCCACGGAACACCGGCTCGTACACAACCAGCGGCAGCGGCGTTATATCTTTCCAGGCGGCATCGTCCGTCAGACCATCGATGTGGACGGCTCCTGTAATCCGCTCGAGAGAGAGGGGAGCCTGGCCATGAGCCGCCGTGGCACCAGCGGCTGAAGCAACAAGCGGGAGAACCAGGTGCACCAAGAATCGCATGGCATTCAATCACATGATGTGTTGCTCGTGCTCAACACTCCGAAGAACGTACGGGCTCGAGAGTGTCACGGGCTTCGGTAAAGGCGGCGCGCTATTGCGCGCAGCGTATCCACGTTCCTCTGCGTAACCATATGCAGCGCGCCGTATAGGTCGACGGGGCGTCCCTCGAACGGAGTCATGCGGTCCCACCGCTCAATGGGTATGGATTCTACGTGGCGCAGGAGAAGGCGGCGCGCCATCTGCACGCGACTCAGGATGTGGCCGATAGACTGACCGGTGGCAGGAGCGGGATCATTCGATTCGCCGCCTAGCCAGGGAAGCAGGATGTCCAGGTCGTATGCGGCGATCGACGCATAGAGCTCCTTCACCGTTCGATCCTCAGCGCGAGGCCGCCTTTCAAGTACTTCGTCCGGCACGTCGTCAAGGACGCTCCGTGATGCTTCGACTTCGTCGATAAGATGGTGCAGCTGCTCGACGAGCGACGTCCGAAGAGCGGCAGAGTCAGACATTGGCTCACTTCGAACGAACGCCTCCCCACCGGTTGTCTGCCGCCACAGGCTCTTCTTCGCGCAGGTGCGTTTCTTCGAGCGTACGCATTTCACTCTCGATGAGCGCGCGCAGCAGATGACGGTCTTTCAGACTGTGGAGATTGTTGTCCTCCCTGTGCTGCCACGCCTCCTTCGTCTCCTGTACGTTCCGGTGTTCTTCGAGATATTCCAGTCGGTCCGACAGGCGCTCGACGGGCACCATCAGGCGGTCCAGACCGAATATCGCCTCCTCACGATCGTGGAAGGTCAGGTCGTATTCCTTCGACATCACGATCGCCTCTTCCGGACAGACCTCCTCGCAGAATCCGCAGTAGATGCAGCGGAGCATGTTGATTTCGAACCAGGCGGGCTCGCGCTCTTTCGGACTCGTCGGATCGTCCACCTCCTTCGACTGCATCGAGATGGCCATCGGCGGGCAAGCACGCGCGCACAGGTTGCACGACACACAGCGGGGCTTGCCTTCCTCCTCTACCAGAACAGGACGGCCCCGGTAGCTGTCTGGGGGATCCCAGAGCTCGTCGGGATACTGGAATGCATAATTTGGCTCCTTGACGATCTTCCGGAAGCTGTAACCGAGCCCCTTGAAGATTTCCGGCAGGTACATACGCTCCCAGAAATTCAAATCGCGCTCGTTGTCGGACTTTGTGAGCTTCGGGATGCCGGGCATTACGCAGTGTGTCTTTGGGGAGTCACGAGGCAATTCGGCGGCCTAAGAGATTGTTCCGCCCACTACCTTGTCAAAGTCGCCACGGGATTTTGCCCGAAACACCAGTTTGATGGGCACGCCGAGAAACCCGAAGCTCTCTCGTAGTCGGTTTTCGAGGTAGCGACTGTACGATTCCCGGATGCCCTGCGGATGATTGCAGAAGAACGCGAAGACCGGCCCGTCTGTGCGTACCTGCGTAACGTATTTAATGCGCACTGGCGCATTGCGGTACTGCGGTGGGTGGTGTCGCGCGATAGCGTCCTGCATGACGCTATTTAGCTCCGATGTCTGGATGCGACGCGCTCGCTCTCTGCGTACACGGAGCGCCATGTCGACGACACGTGAAACGCGCTTGGAAGTCAGTGCCGACACGAACACGATGGGAACGTAGGCGAGCGTCTGGAGACGATCCTTGACCGCACGCTCGTAGTCCCGGGCTGTATTCGTAGTCTTTTCGACGAGGTCCCACTTATTGACTGCGATGACCAGGCCTTTCGAGAGATCTTCGGCTTCTCGCAGGACTCGAATGTCCTGCATGTCAAGACCGCGCACTCCGTCGAGAAGCAGCACCGCAACATCACACTCGCGAATGGCGCGCTCGGTACGCAATGTGCTGTAGAATTCCACGTTGTCCGACACGCGGGCTCGCCTGCGCAGTCCCGCCGTATCGACGAGGACAATCTCTTGCCCGTGGTATTTGAGTACAGAGTGTACGCTGTCGCGCGTGGTTCCTGCCACGCCGGTGACGATTGACCGCGTCTGCCCAAGGAGTCGGTTTACAAGAAGTGACTTGCCGACGTTGGGACGCCCTATGACGGCCAAACGTGGCCGCTCATCTGCTTCCCGCGGGGGCGGCTCCTTCGGAAGACAATCCACGACCGCATCGAGGAAGTCCCCCGTCCCCATGCCGTTCGTTCCGCTTACCGGATAGACGTCTCCGATTCCCAAAGACCAGAACGCAGCAGCGTCCCAACGGCGCTCTACATTATCCGCCTTATTGCCGACCACGATGACCGGCACGTCGTTGCCGCGCAGCAAAGCGGCCATCTCTTCGTCGAGATCCGTCACGCCCGTCGTCACGTCGCACACCAGAAGTATGACGTCCGATTCGCGCAGTGCGATTTCGACCTGCTCGCGTATAGCCCGCTCGAACCGCTCTGCGGTTCTCGGCACGTATCCTCCCGTGTCAACGAGAGAAAACGTGCGTCCATTCCACTCCACCTCTCCATAGATGCGATCCCTCGTCACGCCCGGCGTGTCATGCACTATAGCCGACCGTGTCTCGGTAAATCGATTGAACAGAGTCGATTTACCGACATTGGGGCGTCCTACGAGGGCTGCCAACGACATGGCACAGTCACATTCAGTCCCCCGGAGTTCTACAGGCGCTCCTTATATTCCACGAAGAGTCCCCTTAGCAGCATAAACGTAGTATTTGCCGCCTCCCTCGTGAACCAGTAATTGATGCCTGCTCCCACGGCCATGCCCGCTAGCGGGATGGTCTGGAGCAGCTTGCGTCCCACAATGTTCTTCGCAACTTCCCGGGGCACGTGCCTGCTCTGGTCCGGAATGGTTCCGCGCACTTTCCCTCTGTAGGCTGCGTCGCCGGCGAACGATGCCGCTGCAACCCCAATTTCTCGCATGGCCGCACCGCGTGCCGCAGGTTCGTTGGCCGCCGCCGCGTTGTATATCGACAAGACAACCGGACGGTACTCGGGCCCGATCATTGGAAATCCGTAGGCAGCCGAGATCTGTTGGATCAGACGGAGGTTGATCATAAATAGAAGTGGAATGTCGGCCGCAATAAGCACTGCCCCACCGAGACCTGTGCCGCCACCGCTTAAGGTCGCCAAGATCGTGTTTTCGCCGAAAAAGCTCCTCGCGAGGTCGTCAAGTTCCTCCAGTGGTCGATCCCTCAAATCCTCTATCCGATCTGCGTCTATGCCGCGTCCCTTTGCCGCTGCCAGGATCTTGTCCGTATCGGTCGTCCATTTGGACGCATCGCTTAATACGGCAAGAAATTCTTCGACCGCGCTCCCTGCCTGATCCACGATCTCCGCCGGAACGGCCTGTTCGATGACCCAATCCACCGGTTTCATAACAACTGTGAAGGCCAGTGCCAACATCGAGGATCCGCCACGCTGCCATTGTTCGACTTCCCGGCGAATACGTTTTTCGTAGGTCGTTAGGCGCACGACTTCTTCCATTTCGTGGATGCTCCTCCGCGTGCGTACGCAAACTGCTATGCGGAAGTGCCAGATGCTTTGGCAAAATTAGAAAGACCGGTGCTTTCCTTTCCAGAGCCGGATCATGCCGGCACGACGAAGAAGCCGGCTGTTCCTGCCGCCAGGCAGTACCAGGCGAACACATGCAGGCGACCCCGACGCACAAATTCCAAAACGACGCGAATGGCAATCATGCCCGATACATATGCGGCAAGTGTTCCGACGACGAGCGGCATGACGGGCGCGTCGAGCTGCAGCTCCAGGCTTTTCAGAATGGTGGCCCCAACTACGACAGGGAGCAGCATCAGGAACGAGAAATCAGCCGCTTTCTCAGGCGATACGTTCTGATAGAGTGCCGCACAGATGGTTGCCCCTGACCGCGAGATGCCTGGGATGATCGCGACCGCCTGGGCTGCACCCACCGCGAGTGCTTTACCGATTGAGAGCTCGCCATTCGGATGTGGTCGCAACAACGTCAGAAACAGGAGCGCCCCCGTAGCTACCAGCATGAGACACACCAGACGGGGGCTGCCAAAAGCCGCCTCCAGAGAGTCCTTGAACAGCAGGTACACGATGGCTGTAGGAATGAGGGACAGCAAAATGTACAACCCCAGACGCGCGTCGGGCGCCGCGCCCGCTGCCCGCCGGCCCACAGCAGCACCGAGCGCTGACACAACGATGCTCCCTACGCGGCGCCGATAGACCGTTAGTATGCTGAGCACGGTTCCAAAATGCACGAACACGGCAAACGTGGCGTCGCCTGATGGCTCGAGACCCAAAGCATACCTGCCGAGCACCAGATGCCCTGAAGAAGAGACCGGCAGAAACTCCGTCAGTCCCTGCAAGAGTCCCAGAAGCGCGGCCTCCCACCAGCTCATTTGATACCGGACTTGCCGACGTCGCACTGGGTCGGAAGAGCAGGCCTCACTAAGAGAACTTTCTCCCGCTCGACGGCGACCGCTCCCGGCGACGATCCCTTGGGTTTACGCACGTACTTCCGGGGGGTCACGATTACCGGCACCAGCGAGCTGCCACGTGCCTTGCTGTAATGGGCCGCAATGGCGGCTGCGGCTTCGACAACGGCCTTGGCTGGCATGCATTGCCTACTAGGCAGCCGAAGTACGACATGGGAGCCGGCCACGCCCCGTGCATGCATCCACAGATCGTACTTACGCGCGCGGTGCAGTGTAAGCTCGTCGCTTTCGCGCGCGTTCCGTCCCACCCAAACGTCGTATCCGCCCGCAAGCCGGAATCGCCGAAACGGTCGTGCCCCGCCGTTACCGTACGTGGGTAAAAGAGCTTCCAGTCTCGCTTTTTCTGCCCGTCGAAAGGCGTCAAAAGCAGTCTTCGTGTCGGCGTTCTGCAGTTTTTTAGATACCATCGCCAGTTCGCGGTACCGATTCTCGGAGGCGGTAATACGAGCCGCCAGAGTACGCCGCGCTTCGCGTGACCGGCGGGCCTTGTCGTAATACCGTTCGGCGTTTTGCACTGCGGTCATCGACGGAGCGAGCGGAATCTCTACAGGTGCGCCGTCGGACATGATATTGGGCAACGTCACGCTGTCGGCTCCTGCGGGAACCGTGCTCTGGGCCGCCATGAGCAGATGCCCGAATCGTTCGTAGGAATCGGTGGGCAATTCAGCGGTATATTCGGCACGCATGCGCCCTAGTTTTCGCTTCGCATCGGCAAGCGCTCTAGACAGAGCCTTCTCCACAGGCTTCCGTTCGGCGCGCAGACGGCTTTGCCCCAACGTATGCTGCGCGAAGACCCGGACTGCCCGGCCCACGGTTTCAAAGCGCTCCGAAGCCGGCGGCGAAAGATGGCCGAGCGGAATAAGTGAAAAGACTCCGTCGGCCCAGTACACGCGCGGATCCGGGCGCTCGATATCGTTGAGAACACTCTCTGCGGCCGCGAACAGGTCCTCTGCACGACAGTGCGGCGCCCTGTGGATGACCTCTGCCGCCAGTGTCCTGTCAAATAGCGGCAATGCCCTGGCCACCGCTTGTGCGGAAACGCCACTCAAGCGCCGGATGAAATCCTCCGGCGTCTCAACCCGTGGCGCGGCTCGAGCCTCGGGCGCTGGAAGTCCGCGCCACGCGGCGGCATCGCGAAATGCATCCTCCACCAAGCGATCCAGCCCGACCAGGTACACATTCGCCCTCGATCCATAAAGCACCGCTTGCAGCTGCCATGCACCACCGAGGTCCACATAGAGAATCCGGTCACGTTCGGCTACGCGCACGCTGTGGATTCTTCGCCCGCGCGCACACTGAAGGACGCTCGCCGCGTTGTGCCGCGCCTTCGAGCCATGGCCAAGAAACGTGCCTATGACAGGAGGCCTCGTCATGAAACGAAGCGTGTTAGACTGTCCATACACGTCGAGAAGTACGGCCAATTCGCCGCGGACCTGCGTACTGCATTCAACGATGACACTGCCAGCTAGCTGCTCATTCCACTCTGCTGCGAGTGCCCGAAGCGTGTGGTAATTGGTGATCACGCGCCTGCCACCTGTAGTTGCTTTGCGGCTGATCGGAAGCCATTTCTAGGCCCTATCTCTTACACAACGAGATCGAATTTCGTATGTTGCAAGTGAAGATAGTGGACCTGCCCACGTTCGTTAGCATACCAGCCGGATATTGCCCGGACCGTGTCCCATCCTTGTCCTACGTCTATGGAGTATCTCCCCCGGTTTCCCTTCCGGTCGTTCCTAGCCGCCGCACTGGTGTCATTCGCCGTGCCTGCCGGCGCCCAGCCTTCCACCTCCATCATGGGATCGCGTGTAGAGTGTACCGACGGATTCGCAGACGATTTTTACTGCGACTCGGTGAACCTTCTGTCACTGCTGCACCGTAACGATCTCAATACTCGTGCGCTTAATGACCTTTGGGGCTGGACCGATCCTGAATCGGGCAATGAGTACGCGCTCGTTGGCATGTGGGATGGCGTCGCGTTCGTTGACGTGACCGATCCCATCAACCCGGTGCTGATTGGTACGCTTCCTTCGCACGACTCCAACGCCTCCGGTGTCTGGCGCGATCTAAAGGTATATGATGATCACGTGTTCGTCGTCGTCGACGTATACGGAAGTAACGGCATGCAGGTATTCGACCTTACAGAGCTTAGGTCGCATGACGGCACCGAACCCGTCACATTTTCCGAAACAGCGCATTACGATGGCATCACAGAGGCACATAACATTGCCATCAACGAAGACACCGGGTTCGCCTATCTCGTGGGCAGTATCAGCGACGAGTGTGGGCGGGGCCTGCACATGGTCAACATCCAGGACGTGCTCGATCCCACGTATGCGGGCTGCTTCAACGATGACCGTACCGGCAACGCAGGAAACGGATACACTCACGACGTCCAGTGCGTCATATACAACGGACCCGACGATGACTACGTCGGGCAGGAGATCTGCTTCGGGGCAAACGTCAACAGCCTCAGCATTGCAGACGTGACCGACAAGGACAATCCCGTCGCCGTATCGATTCTTAAGTACCCGAACGTAAGCTATGCCCATCAGGGCTGGCTTACGGACGACCATAAGTATTTTCTGCTCAACGACGAGGCAGATGAAGCGAATGGAAGTACGACCGGGACGAGGACGCTCATATTGGATGTCATCGATCTTGACGATCCGGTGAGCATCGAGCCATACGTAAGCTCGCTTGCTAGCACTGATCACAATCTCTACATCGTGGGCGATTACGTCTTCGAGGCCAATTATATGTCCGGTCTCCGCATTCTGGACATCAGTGATATTTACGATCCGAAGGAAGTGGGCTGGTTCGACACCGAACCGAACAATGACGACACCGGCTACGACGGAGCCTGGAGCGTCTACCCGTTCTTTCAAAGCGGCACGGTGATCGTAAGCAGCCAGGAATTAGGGCTGTTCGTCCTCGAGCCTGTCGATATTGTTGCAGTTGCGTCTACCGATGAGCCGATAGAGGTCCCTGCCAAATTTGCACTCTCTTCAGGACATCCGAATCCCTTTAACCCGAGCACGGCTCTTACGCTGTTTCTGCCGGAGGCCCAGTCGGTGCATGTGGCGGTGTACGATCTTGCCGGTCGAGAGATCGCCCTTCTCCACGACGGCCCACTGCCCGCGGGCGCTCACATGCTGCGCTTCGATGCTGGGCACCTTACAAGCGGCACCTTTCTGATTCGAGCGACTGGCCCGGCGACGATCAAGACCACTATGGTAACGCTCGCAAAGTAACGGTAGTCGCCCCTGCTAGCACGTGCAGGCAGAAGGAAGATCGCGCAATGCGATCGTTGTCTCAGTGATTGACCAGCGACATCAAAGGTCTTGATCAGTAGGCGGCTGCTGAGGGATTCGGTTCCTCCCACTGAGGGGGCTCGGGCATCAGGAGCGGGCTTGCCCGACCTGCGTGTCTACCGAAGGCGAGTCTGCCGTGCACAGTATTCCATGCTGGACCCGTAGTCGCTTACAGAAGCGTTAGCAGTGCGAAGCCGCCGACAAGAAGGATGACAAAAAGGATGGCAAGCCAGTCGAACCAGCGATCGATGAAGTGCTTGATCGGCTCGCCGAAGCGCCATATCAGTCCAGCCACCAACAGGAATCGCGCGGAGCGACTGACCGCGGATGCGAAAAGAAATGCCACAAAGTCGATGTCGAACGCCCCTGCACTTATCGTAATGAGCTTGTAGGGTATTGGCGTAAAGCCGGAAGTAAACACGACGGCAAAATCCCAAGCTTCGTACCGTTCGCCCACCCGGTACCAAATCGCCTCACTGAAGCCCGGAACGGTATCAAAAAAAAATCCTGCAAGTGCCGTGAATCCGTCTCCGTCAAGCCACAGCAGGTGGCCGAGACCGTAACCCATTGTGCCCCCGAGAACCGACCCGGCAGTGCATATGAGGCCAAATCGTATCGCCTTGCTGCGGCTACCGAGTGCGAGGGCGATCAACAGTACATCTGGAGGTACCGGAAAGACCACCGCTTCCGCCACCGCCAGGCAGAACAGCGCCGCCGGCCCGTAGGGAGTGTCAGCCCATCCGAGTACCCAATCGTACGGCCGTCGAAGCCAATTCATGGCAGGTCCCGGCACCGGAGATCCGAATGGGCGGATCAGCTATCAAGTCCGAGCTGCCGACGGAGATGGGCGCTGCGGTAAAGGTCCGGACAGATCTGGCCGAACGCAGCCCGCTTTGACGGATCCAATCCGAAGGCCTTGCGCACTAGTGTTATGCACTCGTCCGACCTGCGCAGTGCATGCAAAGCCCGGGCTTGTACGAGGAAGGAGTCGGCGCACTGGGGACTCAGCGCCAGAGCGTGGCCTCCGGCCGAAAGCGCGTCCCGATAGCGGCCTGCTTCAAGAAGCGTCTCCGCAAAATCCAGCCACACGTCGTGGTTGGCACAGTCAAGACGGACTAGCGTGCCATAGGACGCAAGTGCCATTTCGAAGGCCCCTGCCTGAAATTCGCAGTACGCCTTCGCATGCCAGAATTCCGGGAAGTCCGGGGTGATTTCGACCGCCCGTCCCATGTATTCCATAGCGTCGTCGAACCGTTCCAGCGCCTCGTAGCAGCACCCCAGACCGTACCAAGCCTCGGCGAAGTGCTCGTCTTTGGCGAGCGCCATTTCAAAGTACTGGATGGCCGTCGGAACATCATCTTTCTCTTCGTAGACAAGTCCGATGTTGCAGTACGTGGCCGCATCTGCTTCCTTGAGCTCGATGACCTTGCTGTAGCTTTCAATCGCCTCGTCGAACATGCTCATATTCGCCAGCGCATTGCCCCGGTTGTACCACGCAGACACGAAGTCAGCCTGGATGGCGATGGCCATATCGTAGGAATCCACGGCCGCTTTGAAGCGCTGCATCCGGTTGAGCACGATGCCGCGGTTGTACCACGCGTCCTGCGAGAAAGGATCAATGTCGATATGTCGATCATAACACCGAAGGCTCCGTGGATCGTCGCCAAGACGGTCGTAGCAGAAGCCGAGCTCATACCACACTTCGGCATGGTCTGGATTCAGATCGGAGCAGAGCTCGAAAGCAGCTATTGCTTCCTGGAGCTTGTCGGCACGTTCCAGCGTCACGCCACGATTGAAATACGCTTCGTCGTTAAGCGGATCGTAGCGAAGGGCCGTTTCGTACGCCTCGAGGGCCTGTACGCTTTTTCCGAGGCTGTCGAGCGTCACGCCCCTGTTGACGATCGTCTCGGTGCACACCGGGTTGAGACTCAACGCTTCGTCGTACGCCTCGAGCGCGTCTTCGTACCGTCCCATGTTGTTGAGAAGCACGCCTCGGCGCATCCAAGCGTCCGACGAATACGGCTGCGTGCTCAGCAGACGATCTATGACCACAAGGGCCCGGTCTAATTGGCCCTTCTCAAAGTAGTACGAGGCAATGTCCTCGAGTGCGTCGGAATCAAAATAGACCGACTGACCGCGCCGTTCGAACGCCGCGATGAGATCGTCAAGGCGGCCCTCGTCGGGGAAGTCCTTACCAAAACCAAAATCGAACGTGCTCATGTCACGCGTGCGGCGCTGAGAAACCGGTGAACCAAGGATTATAATTGGCCTCGACATAAACTGTCAAGAAAATCGTTGGAAGACCTTGCGCGGAACCCGTGTGCGAAGCCGGTGTACGGTCATTGATTTTTCTACCGTGCGCCCATGCCGTCGCTGACTCCAGACCAGCTGGAAGAAGTCCGCAACACCTTTCGGGACTTCCTTAAAGAGCACGGACTTCGCAGTACACCAGAGCGCTTCGTCGTCCTGGACGCAATCTACGACGCGACTGGCCACGTGGACGCCGACGAGCTGTACGTCGGTCTTAAGTCACTAGGGCGGCGCATCAGCCGTGCAACGGTCTACAACACTCTCAATTTGCTGCTGGAATGTGATCTGGTGGTACGCCACCAGTTCGGCAACAACCAGGCGAAATACGAGTCTGCGTACCGCTATTGGCAGCACGACCACCTGATTTGCCTTGACTGCCAAGCGGTTATGGAATTCTGTGACCCTCGAATCCAGAGCATTCAGCAAATGGTGGCGGAGATCTACCGGTTCAACATCAAGAGTCACGCTCTCAATCTCTACGGGCACTGCTTGCGGGACGGCTGCGCTAACCGCGCACAGTAAGTCTCAGTGCCCCGGGCACGTGGGCAAGCGAAATCCGTGCTCCGCGCCGCGCCATACGAAGGCGTCACTGACTTCGTGTCGCTCCCACCAGAATGGGCCTCGCTTCCGAACGTGGTTGCCGGTTTCGTTCATCGTGGCTGCATCGAAGAGGCGTCCATTGGCCATCACGTGTGTCACGCGCTCACTGAGGCGAATGTCTTCGAGCGGGTTCCCGTCAATGATCACTAGGTCAGCGAGTTTTCCCGGTTCGAGTGACCCGATGTCACCATCGAGACCCAAGTAGCGGGCCCCGTGCAACGTTGCGCTCCGCAGCGCTTCGTGGGGCGTCATGCCACCTTGAGCAAACATCCAAAGCTCCCAGTGGGCCGCTAAGCCCTGCATCTGTCCGTGTGACCCTAACTGTACGGTTCTGCCCCGGTCGATGAGTTTCTTTGTCTGCTTTGCGACCTCCACGTAGTACCAGTCGTCGTCGTGGGTCATGGTGCGCCGCCTGGCAAGCTCGTCGACGAGCGGGCGTGGCACGAAAGTCAGCAGCCGATCCTCGTTCCATACGTCTGTATGCTGGTACCAGTATTTTTCACCCGACAGCCCGCCGTAGGTCACCACGAGGGTGGGCGTATAGCCGACGTCCGTTGCTTCCCAGACCTTGAGTATGTCCTCGTAAAGCGGTGCCACAGGCAGATTGTGTTCAATGCCGCTGTGGCCGTCCAGGATCATCGTAACGTTGTGAAAGAACGTGGATCCACCTTCGGGAATCACCAACATCTCGAGCTCCCGGGCTGCTTGCAGGATCTGCTGCCGCTGCTCTCGCCGGGGCTGGTTGTAACTCTTAACTGAAAATGCCCCAACGGCCTTCATGCGGCGCAGATGCGACCGAGCGTCGTCGAGTCCATTGACCACCGCCTTGAACCCACCATCGGCGCCGTACAAGATCGTGCCGGTCGAAAATATTCTCGGGCCCACGATTTCGCCCGCTTTAACCAATTCGGAAAGAGCAAAAACGGTCCCCGTGTTTGCGGACGGATCGTGTGCCGTGGTCACACCGTAGGCCAGGTTGGCGTAGTAGGCCCAGTTACTGCGGGGTAGCGGACCGGTCACAAAATGGTTTGCGTGGGCGTGTGCATCCACGAGTCCCGGTATTACGGTTTTCCCGCGAGCGTCGATGACGGCGGCCCCGTCGGGCACCTGTACGTCGGAGGATGCCCCAATAACCGTGATTCTGTTGCCTACAACTACCAGCGTCCCGTCGTCGATCACCTCGTCACCGCGCATCGTCACAAGGCGTGCTCCGGTTACCGCGACGGTACCCGAGGGTACGTCAGTGCTAGCCCTAAGTCCAATGGCAATGCCTACCGAATCGGGCTCCGGAAGCGTCTCAGGCGCACCGTCGACGAACGAAAAACTGTCAGAAAGCTCACGTGTGAAGTACTCGGGGCCGATCGTCCAGTGCAGGCGCTGCCCGTCGGCGGACCAGTGGAGGTTCGTCCCCGCGTCGCGGCTAACACGCGTGACGGGAATCGCCTTCGTGTCCTTCGACAGCTCGAGGGCTGTTCCGGTTACCGGAAGCGGCGCAACGTAGGCATTGAAGAGCTCTGTAAACGCCACGTACCGCCCGTCGGGACTCGGCACGATACCGGTCGCGTACTTGAGTTTGAAGTGTGTGCGACCGTCTGCTCCGGTAAGGCGGACACTCTTGTACTCGCGTTCGAGCCCTCCTCCCGTCATGAACCAGATGCGGCTACCGGTCACATCGAAGCGCGGGTCCGTTCCCCGCTCGGTGATCAAATGATGTTCCGACCCGTCCGCGTTCATCCAGTACAGGCCTGGTTCGACGCCATGGACGAAGCCCAAAAGCGAGTTGCCTTCGCCGCGGCGGTACACGATTTTCTTGCCGTCCTGAGACCAGCGCGGCGTGTGGTAATAACCAGGCCGATCGGTGAGCGTGCGCGGCTCGCCTCCTGCAAGTGCAACGCGCCGGATCGATCCCAGCTCGGCATCACTCCACGTCGTGTACGCAATGTGTGCGCCGTCAGGGCTGAAAGACGGCTCGTGCTCGAAGTGATCATCCTGAGTAAGGCGCTCCGGCGTGCCATCGGGGAGGTCTTTTTTCCAGATACGGCCGAGCGCCTGGAACACAAGCGTGTTGCCATCTGGCGAAGTCGTCATCTGGCGGATCATTTTGACGTCGAACATCTCCGGACTCACTTCACGTTTGAAGCGGATCGCTTCGTGCACCGTCTGTTCGACCTCGGCTTCGAAGGGCACAGACACGGCCTTGCCGGTTGCGACGTCAATCCTCCACAATCCGCCGCGGGCCCAGATGACGATGCTCTTGCCGTCGGGCGTCCAGTCAAAACCGGGATACACACCGAAAATGGCCCAGGCTTCTTGCTGATCGTGGCTCAGCTGGTCGTACAGCGGGCGCTGCGCTCCGGTTTTGGTGTCATAGATGTACAGCACGGATTCGCTGCGGACGCGCCGAACGAAGGCGACATGCCTGCCGTCCGGTGACGGCTGCGGGCGAGCAGATCCACCCGCACCGGTTATCATGTTTTGGATCCTGCCCGTTTCACGATCCAGGCGCCGCACGACGTAAATCTGGCCGTGCGGATTCTTGTTGTACTGAAACGTCGAGCCTCCGCTCATGTCTTCGCTGAACCAGACGTACCGCCCGTCTGGACTGACAGCGATTTCGTTGCCCTGATCCTGTTGATCGTTCTTTCGCTTTGTCAGCTGCAGCCCGGCACCACCGGAGACGTGGTACATCCAGACTTCGCCAGCGCCCAAAGAGCGCGTACTCGTGAAATGTTTGCGGGCCAGGATGTACTGCCCGTCTGGGGTCCACGACGGCCCGTTGACGAGCCGGAACGACTCTTTCGTAACCTGCTCCGGATCAGTTCCGTCACGCTTGATGGTCCAGACATTGTCGCCTCCGGCTCGGTCACTGGTAAAGGCGATACGCGTCCCATCAGGACTGAAACGTGGCTGCACGTCGAACGCGGCACCGGAGGTTAGCCGCCGCGCCGTACCACCCACTGCGGGGAGAAGGTATAGGTCGCCCAGAAGATCGAAGACGATCTCAGTCCCGTCGGGACTGAGATCCAGATTCATCCAGGTGCCTTCGCTCGCCGTGAAGCGCAGCTCGTGCGTTTCGCCTCGCGCGGCGCCTACGTCCCACGTGGCGCTCTTGTCTGCGTCTTGGGCACTTGCCGTAACAACCACCAAAGCGATTGCAGAGAGGAATACCGAAGTGCGCATGGAATACCTCCGTACAGACAAGTGATGCTGCTGGTCATTCTACCAGTTTGCGAAACGCAAGCGACGTGTTGTGGCCACCGAATCCGAATGCATTCGACATGGCCACGTTAATCTCGCGCTGAACGGACTTGTTGAAGGTGTAATTCAGGTCACACTCGGGATCGGCGTGCTCAAAATTTATCGTCGGCGGCACGTGGTTGTCATGGATTGAGCGCACTGTTGCGATTGCCTCGACGGCTCCGGCCGCTCCCAGAAGGTGACCCGTCATGCTCTTCGTCGACGACAGATTCATCGCATACGCGTGCTCTCCGAACACGTGCTTCACCGCGCGCGTTTCTGCCGAGTCACCCAATGGCGTCGACGTGCCGTGCATGTTGAGATAGTCGACGTCTTGGGGCTTGAGTCGCGCGTCCTTGAGCAGGTTGCGCATGGCCAGGGCCGCCCCGTGCCCTTCCGGGTGAGGTGCTGTTATATGGTTCGCGTCCGCACTCATGCCGATGCCGATAATCTCTGCATAGATCCGCGCTCCGCGCGCCTGCGCATGCCGAAGCTCTTCGATAAAAAGCATGCCCGACCCTTCTCCGAGCACGAAGCCGTCCCGGGTGCGATCGAATGGACGGCAGGCACGCGCCGGATCGTCGTTGCGAGTTGACAGTGCCCTCAACGCA
>JAAXGO010000265.1 GCA_012267425.1 Rhodothermales bacterium | reverse complement strand
CCTCGTCCTGACGGCCCTCTCACCCACTTCGCCTCGCCGCGTGGTGAGAAATGCAGGCTAGAATCAGCAACCGGGAAACCGATCGGTTCGAAGTTGTCGCGCCATCGCGCCATCCTCCTCACTCCGCGCCGAACGACCGTAGGAGCCCGCCGCGCTTTTTCCTTCGTACCACGGGATTTCACCACGGACTGCTGGCCGGCGCTCGAACACCGTCCGCTTGACGGACGAGTGAACATTTCTCGATCAATTCGTATTCAAACGGAGTCAAGCCATGCTTGCACAAATTAAATGGAGCCGGAGAAAAGGAGTTCTCATTGCCATGCCTGTCGGTCGTATCGACGGGGGCAACCACCTGGCATACCAGAACAGCTTGGAGTTCGGAATAGAACCCGAAGAGAACGCCTTGATTCTGGACTGTGCGCAATTGGGCTTCATCAGCAGCGCGGGTCTTCGCCTTTGTCTGATCATTGGCAAACAGTTCAGCCAGCCCGGCAAGGCCTTCGGCATCTGCAACCTCTCTGATTCGATCCAGGATGTTGTTACCGTGAGCGGCTTTGACAAGATCCTCTCGATTTACAAAACGCGGAGCGAGGCCATCGAAGCCATCACTGGGCAGACCAGCGCCAGAAGCGATCCGGAGGAGACGGAGACGCCCAGCACGATACCGGTGAAGAGCGCGATCAACTTCGATATCGTCGGAGAAAACATATGGGATATCGCCAATTTCACGATCGAGAAATATGAATATGAACACGACCGCACTCTCTCCCTTGCGGAACGGGAGGCAGTGGTCGCTGAAATTACGAATGCCCTGTGGCAATTCGTCGAGGGTTTGAAAGAACGGCGCAAGCAAATTCTGGAGCAAATGTTCAGAACTGCCGAGGAAGCGCTGGACGAAGTCGTGGCGAGAAGGAATTAACCTGCATTTCTCACCACCCGACGGTCGAAGCACACGAAGAAAGGCCGTGACTCGTGTTTCGTGTCTCGTGAAACACCTTAAAGGCCGTGTTGCGCGAGCCTTTTTCCTCCGCCCGGCACGCGCCTCGTCCTGACGGCCCTCTCACGCACTTCGCCTCGCCACGTGGTGAGCAATGCAGGCTTAGCTTGAAGCGTCTTTGGTTATTAGCGGCCGCGTCCGCGCTCTGTATTCTCGTGACGGGTTGTACACGGGAGCCGGTCTTGGAAGGCCCCTTCCAGTCGCCGCCGGGATTCGTTGTCGAGCCGCTGCTGCC
>JAAXGO010000264.1 GCA_012267425.1 Rhodothermales bacterium | reverse complement strand
TTGTAACGCCCTGGGTCCTGCGCAAGATCGTAGTCGAATTCAAGCCCCTTGACAGTACCGAAGTCAACATTCTCAAAGCGCGAGTAACCACTCGGGCTTGCATCACGCAAGTTCCGGAGTTGGATGAGGTTGTTGATTTGGTGGAAGAACAAGGAAATCGTAAGCGCCGAGCGCGCACCCAGGCGCTGCCGGAACCCAAGTTCATATTTCGTCGTCGTTTCTGACTTGAGGTTGTTGTTACTTGAGCCTCTTTCGTTCTTTAGCTGGTTGAGCGACGCGAAATTGCGTCCCGACGGCCGCTGGGACACGACACCGTAACTCGCAAAGAACAAAGCCTGGTCGGTCACCGGGAAGCTCACGCCGATACGCGGCATCCAAGTGACCTCGGGCTCGAAGTCCGTGAAGATGTCCTCGGTAATCTGCGTATCGGTCAGGCGAACCAGTCCGTTGAGCAGAACGCTGCCCGACGACGTAGGCTGACCCTGTGCATCGTAGAAAGTGCCCTCCAGGTCGCGGTAGCCAATGACATTGTCACCACTAAAATAGACCGCGAAATCGCTTCCGATGCCGGCAGGAGCATTGCCTACCTCCCCCGCGCGCACTATGGGCCGCCGTGCGAACTTATCAACGAATACACGCTGGTTGTTGTCGAAGACATCAACCCTCAGACCCAAGTTGAGCACGATGTCACGAAATTCAATCTTATCCTGGACATACCCGCCATAATAGATTGGCTGATACGGCGCTAAGTTGTAGTCCACGTCCGGCTTAAACTTGTCTTGCAAGATGAATTTCTCCAAATCCTCAGTATTAACCTCGCTCGAGCCCCGTACGTCGTAGCCGTAATAGCTTACGTAGTCTGCCAGAAGGTGAGTCGGTATATCGTCATAGTTCTGGTATCCGTTCGTATTCACATCCGGATCGTCGGACGCAATCTGCTCCGGATTACCGTCGGCAACGAACCTCGCCAGACGCGATGCACTAACCCCCCAATACCGTGACGTGCGCTGTTCGTATTCCGCACCGAACTCGACCTGGTTGATACCAAGCTGTGTCGTCGCCGACGTTTGCAGGCGGAATTGTTGGAAGCGCCACTTGTTGTAACCTCGACCCGAGCCTCCAACCAGACTGACAAGCCCAGCCGTCGTCTCGGACGAAATAGAGAGCCCGTCCTGGTATCGATCAACGATCATAGGCACCTGGACAGCGACTTCAGCGCCGGTCTCATCGAAGCGGGTTTCCGTAACATACGTAACATTTTTGTAGCCCCTCAGTGCGGCATGCGCCGGATGCTGGATGTCCCCGTAGCTGAGAAGGTCATTCCATCCGGTCCCGAAGCGGGGATCATATGATTCGGCGTGGCGATCCGTGAAATCGGCCTGCAGCTGATAAAACGTCGAATTCGACAGGTACTGCGTCCACGTGCCATACAACTGTATATCGTCACGTGTTGCAATAGTGTACGTCTCCGGTGCGAATATGACAAAATTACTGCCGAGCCCTTCATCTTCGAGTGCGTTGTAGCGACCCCCCAGACGCAGTCGCCCGTTCGCGAGAACGTTCCAAGTCAAATTACCTGCCAAAGATAGGACCGAGTTTGCGTTGGAGCGCTTGAATGGGCTGTCCAGGAAGTCGTCCGCTGTTAATAGCTCCGCGCGAGAAATCGGAGTGAGACTCACTGTTGATCCTTCTGGAATGGAAATTACCGTCCCGTCACTGAAGCTCAGTCCACCTGCGCTGAAATCCGGTGTGCCGTTGATGTCGACTACCATCTTCGCCGAATCGGCCATAGCACCCGGAATCTGCACGAGGGACATGTCGCCGTCGGGATTGGTCACTCTGAAGGCGGCCGGGGCCGCTCGGAGATCGTCGAGCTGCGAATCAGAGAGCATCGACCACGACATTGACCGGGGGTTGGAGTCATCTTGGCTGGTGTACTCTCCTGACAGGAAGAAAGTCAGCTTATCCGAGATGACCGGACCGCCGAACGATCCAGAAAACAGGTTGTACCCGAAGTCATCCAACTGCCGCGACGTCACCGCCTCCATCGAGCCAAAAAAGTTGGGGGAACCAGCTTTTGTGGTAATGTTGATGATACCGGACATCGCGTCGCCATAACGGGCGTTGATGCTGCCAATCACCATTTCCTGCTCCTGTATCGCCGACTGAGGAACGCCAATCGTATACCCCCCGCGGCCTTGTACCTTTACGCCGTCAATGTAGTAGGTTACCTCGGAGCCCCTTCCGCCGCGAATATTGAGCGTCTCGCTGCCCTCCTTGCTAACCACGCCAGCCTGGATTTTTGCCACTTGGGCCGCACCGCGCACAGGGAGTGCTACGATCTCTTCCGAATTCACGATCTTCGGCACGCCGATGGCGTCTTTCTGGATGAGCGGTCGTTCGTATTCGACAATGAGCTCCTCCAGCTCGACACCCGGCTGCAGCGTGAAGTTCAGTTCCTGCGTGTATCCCGAACTAACGTCTACGCCCACAATGGTCTCACTCTGATAGCCGACGAATGAGGCCTGCACGTCGTATCTGCCGACTGGAACGCCGATGATGAAGTAATTCCCATCAACGTCGGTCGCCGTGCCGAGCGTCGAGCCGCTAATGATGACCGCCGCACCCGGCAGCCCTTCTCCGGTTGAGCCATCCAGTACCTGACCCGCAATCTTCCCCGTGTGCTGGGCAAAAGCAGCCACCGGCAGCGCTAGCAGCACGAGTACGAGTGCACTCCATTTGCGTAGCATTTCTAACCTCCAATGATAGTGTGATGAATGGCGTAAACGTGAAATGGACAGTCCTCAACACCCACCCGTACGTTTGCAAGCAGCCCCGCGCAGGGAAGTCGCACGTCCGCTCGGCACCGAGGCAATAGGCTCGATGCCGTCACGCAAAACGAAAGAAAGGCAGTAGCGATTTCCGACGGCAGGCCTCTTCTGTTTATGCAGCGGGGAGTTTCCGGACTTAGCAGAGGCAATATAGGAACGGGATTTCTGTATTGTCAACCACAATACCACGAAATGTCGGGCAGCGATGAAGTCCGTTCCCGGTGCAATTCCACGTGCCCTTGATCAGACCGCCAGGTCGCCAATGAGAGCCAAGAGCTCCTCTCTTCCCCAACCGGTCGTCGCGGAAGTAAGCACCACGGCACTCCCTCTCACCAGGTGCTCCACACGCACCAGGCTCTGCATGCGCCCGTTACCGGAGAGCTTGTCTGTTTTCGTGAGCACCACGACGCGTGGAATGTCTTTATGACCGAGAGTGGTGGCCATATCCAGGTCTCGCTCCGTCGGCGGGTGTCGACTGTCGAGTAGATGCAGCGCAAGACGCAGCTCGCTCCGCTCCGAAAGGTATCGCAATGTCATGGATCTCCACCGGTTACGACGAGAGCGCAGCACGCGCGCATACCCGTAACCGGGCAGATCCACGAACACCATCCGCCCGTTTACACGGTAGCAGTTGAGCTCCTGCGTCTTTCCCGGCGTGCGGCTCGTGCGGGCGATGTTTCTTCGCCGGGCCAGCATGTTGATAAGCGAACTCTTGCCGACGTTGCTTCGCCCTACGAATGCCACTTCCGGCAGGCCGTCCGACGGGAGCTGATTCCACTCAACGGCACCCCGCTCGAATCGGATATCCGATATTTCCATCTAAACGCCGTAGTCTCGTACGGCTCTGCCCAAGAGCGCGGGATTCCGCACGACGGTTACACCGGCGGCTTCCAAGGCACGGAATTTCTCGCCCGCCGTTCCCTTGCCACCCGCAATAATGGCTCCTGCGTGTCCCATGCGTCGTCCAGGCGGTGCAGTAGCCCCTGCAATGAATCCGAACACCGGCTTCGTCATGTAGTCCCGTACGAAGTTCGCAGCCTCCTCCTCGTCGGTGCCGCCGATTTCGCCGATCATGACGATGGCAGCGGTGTCTGGGTCGGATTCAAAGAGCCGGAGCGCATCAATGAAGCGCGTTCCTATGACGGGATCCCCGCCGATACCCACAGCCGTGGTCTGGCCATAGCCTTCGCGCGTAAGTTGATCAACCGCTTCGTAGGTCAACGTGCCAGACCGCGACACAACGCCAATCGGTCCCTCCGCAAAAATCATCGCGGGCATGATTCCCACCTTCGCCTTCCCAGGTGTTAAGACGCCGGGGCAGTTTGGCCCGACGAGCCGGGCCCCTGCAGCACGTACATAGTGGTCCGCTTGGATCATGTCCCGCGTCGGTATTCCCTCGGTGATGCACACCACGAGACGGATCCCGCTCGCAGCCGCCTCCATCACGGCATCCGCAGCAAATGGCGGGGGCACGAATACGACCGACGTGTTCGCGCCATCCTTCTCGACCGCATCACGAACCGTATCGTAGACGGGCCTCCCGAGATGACTACTCCCGCCCTTCCCAGGCGTCACGCCCCCGACAACCGTCGTGCCGTACGCGATCATTTGCTCTGCATGGAAGGTGCCTTCCCTCCCCGTAAAGCCCTGAACGACAAGGCGAGTGTCGTCGCCGACGAGAATGCTCATGGACGCTCTCTATCGTTACGGTTGACGGTTGAAGATAGCAGCAGGCACATTCAGGCGAAACCTCCAGCCTGCTGGGCAAGCTCCATCGCCCGTTGACCAACACTCAAGAGGCGCGATTCGTCGAACGGTCGCGCCAAGAACTGCGCGCCGACAGGCAATCCGCTCGGATGTGTACCGACCGGCACGACGAGGCCAGGCAGGCCCGCCAAGTTGGCCGGTACCGTATAAAGATCGCTCAGGTACATCTTCAGCGGATCGTCGAGCAGACTGCCCACCCGAATACCCGGTGACGGCGTGACGGGGGTAAGCACTACGTCCACGTCCTCGAACGCCGCGTCAAGATCACGCCTGATAAGCGATCGTACGCGCTGTGCCTTCGCATAGTACGCGTCGTAGTATCCAGAAGACAATACATACGTCCCGAGCATGATGCGCCGCTTAGCCTCTGCGCCGAATCCCTCCGTACGGGATCGGGTAGAAATCCGCTTGACGTCCGAACCATTACCTCTGGCACGCTTCCCGTAACGAATGCCGTCGAAGCGTGCCAAGTTGCTTGATGCCTCCGCGGTGGCCAGTATGTAATAGGTAGCGATTCCATATTCCATGTGGGCAAGGCTGATCGGTTGGATTTCCGCTCCCGTGGAGCGAAATTCCTCGATGAGTGATTCCAACATCCGCCGGATGTCACCGTCGAGACCGTCGGCAAAGCACTCTGCAGGCAACCCGATCTTCAAGCCCTCGACGGATCTTGCAAGCTCTTTTGCATACCGCGGCACGCCTACAGGCGCACTCGTCGCATCAAGCGGGTCGAGACCCGCCATCGATTCAAGGACCGAAGCAGCGCCATTGATCGTGCACGCAAATGTGCCTACGCAATCCAACGACGATGCAAACGCAACGAGGCCACTTCGGCTAACGCGCCCGTACGTTGGCTTGAGTCCTACCACGCCACAGAAGGCCGCCGGCTGCCGTATCGAGCCACCGGTGTCCGTGCCGAGGGCAGCGTGACAGAGCCCGGCAGCGACAGCGGCAGCCGAGCCACCCGACGAGCCGCCCGGTACGTACTCTTGGTCGTGGGGATTCAAAACGGGCCCGAAACACGAGTTCTCATTCGTGGAGCCCATCGCAAACTCGTCGCAATTCGTCGTGCCGATGATCACCGCACCCGCTCGTCGTAGCCTAGCAACACACGTTGCGTCATACACGGACCTGAAACCCTGAAGCACGTTCGACGCACACGTCACCTCCAGGTCCTTGATGCAGATCACGTCCTTAACAGCAAGGACGAGTCCGGCAAGCGGCATATCCCTGCCTCTCCGTAAGTCTCGGTCTACCGCACGCGCCTCCTCGAGCGCGCGGCCTGCGCGTACGAAGGTGAACGCGTTCAGATGCTTGTTCTTCTCCCCTATGCGCTCGAGGAAATGGGAAACGAGCTCCTCACAACAGATTTCGCGTGTTCGAACAGCCCGGCGCGCGCAGGCGAACGATCGCCAAGAGAGATCCCCATTCACTGCTGCGGAGCGGTTCCTTCCGCGCCCTGAGCTGGGGGCGCCGCCTGCTGCTGGTGCGTCTGGGCCGGCGCTGAGTACGAGGCGGGAGGCTGCGGAGGGGGCTGAATCCTGTGCCTACGATCGTCAAGGGTCAGCTCGCGGCTAATCTCATTCGTCGCACTCTTGAATTCGCGAATACCCTTGCCGAGTCCGCGGGCAATTTCAGGAATCCGCTTGGCGCCGAAGAGAAGCAAAATCAATCCAAAAATTATAATGAGTTCTGTCGGTCCTAGCGATCCCATGACATGTCCTCCGGGTAGACATTTGCTATGTCCAGCATTGAACCACCTGTGCGGAGCCGCGGTTCCGTTACGGAGAACAGGCTCCGACTCCGTCGGTTTCAGGCAGCGTTCGTTTCATAGTACTCACTGCGTAGAGATGGTAGCAGAGGTTGCTCCAACTAGTCGGCTTGAAGGGACGGTGTTTCTTCCCGCTGACAAGTCAATCGCTCATCGTGCGGCGCTGTTTGCCGCACTGCGCGACGAGCCGTCGGTCATTGAGAACTTTCCCGCCTCGGCCGATCCGCAGTCCACACTTGGCTGCCTACGGCAATTGGGCGTGTGCGTACACGAAGACCGGGCTGGGCACGTTAAGATTGCAGGCGGCCCACTCCGCGAAGCATCCACTGGTCTGGACTGCGGCAACTCCGGTACGACAATGCGGCTCCTTGCGGGCGTCCTGGCCGGACAGCCATTTCAGAGCACCCTGACGGGAGACGACTCGCTGCGCTCGCGCCCTATGGACCGCATTGCGGCTCCGCTTCGCCAAATGCGGGCAAACGTATCACTGACACGCGGACGCGTGCCGATCCGTATTACACCATCTTCTGGTTTGCGCGGAATCACTTACGCCTTGCCCATCGCATCGGCACAGGTCAAATCCTGCGTGCTGCTGGCCGGGCTGTACGCTGATGGCCCGACGACCGTCATAGAAAAAGAACCCTCCCGCGACCACACGGAGCGGATGTTGGACCTTACAGTCGAAGAAGTAGGTAGCATGCGCCATATTACTATAGAGCCAGGACACACCGTCCCCTCTCCATGCACCGTGATTCCGCTCGATTTTTCGGCAGCAGCCTTTTTTCTGGTCGCCGCCTCCATCGTTAAAGACGCAGTCATCACAATGCCCGGCGTTGGAATGAATCCGACGCGTATCGCTTTAGTGGACGTGCTGCGGGCAATGGGTGCAGATATTACGATTGACCGTATGCGACACTCTGGTAGCGAACCCATCGGCGATTTGACCGTCCGCTCCACCGAGCTGCACGCAGTGTCGGTCGGCGGCTCGCTCATTCCCGGTCTGATCGACGAAATCCCTATCCTTGCCGTCGCCGCCGCCTGTGCCGAAGGCACGACCCTTATTCGCGACGCCGCAGAACTCCGCGTGAAGGAAACCGACCGTATCCATGCCATAGCGACCAATCTTCGGGTGCTCGGCGCCGAGGTGGAAGAATTCCCTGACGGGATTGCCGTTTTGGGCAATGCCCCCCTTCAAGGAACGGTGGTTGACTCATTCGGCGACCACCGGATCGCAATGGCAATGGGCATCGCGGGCCTCGTGGCTACGGGAAAAACATCTATCAGAGGGGCTCGTGCCGTCAGCGTTTCGTATCCAGAATTCTGGAAGACACTACAGCATATATCGGGCGCAGCTTAGGCTATTGGGATCCAGAGATGCTTCTTGAGATCGACGCAACCCTCGTCATCAAAATGAATGCCCTCACTCCGTAAGAGGTCTTCCATAATACCCGGCCCCCAACAGCGCGCACCCGAGAGTGCTCCGTAGCGATTCACGACCCGGTGGCACGGCAGCGCGGTTCCCTTGGCAGCCTGCAAGGCCCACCCAACCGTGCGTGCCGCACTTCTGGCACTCAGATACTCCGCAATGTGGCCGTACGTCGTCACACGGCCCGGAGGTATGAGGGCAACCACGTCCCAAACCCGCTGAAAAAAATTGTCCCGCTCTTCCACTGGTTACCGCACCATTACAAAGGGCAGGCTTCTCGTCACGCTTCGGCCTGCAACATCGTCGATCACCGTCACGCGGACTGTGACCGGGCCCACGCCTGTCCAGTCCCTCGTGTCGAGGAGTACACCCTCCTGCGTGGTTGTGCGTTCGCCACTGGAAGTGAATTCCGCGGTCACGGGATTCCTCTCCCCCTCCAGTCCGTAGCGGATGGTATACCTCGTCTCGCCGTCTCTGTCCAGGGTAAGGCCGTAGATCTCGAAATTCAGCCCGAGCGCAAGGGTTGGCCACAGAGCAGCAAACGGGTACGGATCGCCCTCTGCGTCGTCCGTTCCACGAACTACGACGGGTTTAAGGTCGCTCATTTCCAGTATTCCGGATCGGAGCGCCTCGATCGAGTCCCTAAATGCAGTTGCTATACCGATGCGCTGGCCCACACTCACTTTCCCATCCGCTCCAATTGTCGCTTCGTGCAGATCCCACTGCATCGCGAGGTGAACGGTGGTGGTATCACCGTAAAGAACCGTCGTCCGTGCAGAAATGGTGGCATCGGCGGCGTCGGGCAAATTGGCTACGACGTACGACCACGAGCTCCCGTCCCGTGCGCTATAGTCCGCCGCGCGGCGGATCGCATACATCTGAATGAGCGGATGGACGGCGGAGCCCAGTCCGCCGGGCTCGGGGCTCCAGTAGATTTCCGTCCGCGTCGTCAAATCTGCATCCAGAAAGCGAGCCATCCGAACTGCAACGGGCAATGTGCGAAGCGTCCGAAACACTTCCGTGTGCGTACGTGGGATATCTGCTTGGCGCCGCCAAGCAGCTCGATCGTCCCGAATTTTCGACTCGGAAAACGCATGCTGTACAAACTCGTGCGCAGGCAGGTCATGAGCGGCAGATCTGGCCCAATCTTCCGCTCCTTCGAGTACGACGGGGGCTTCTCCGCGCACTATCCCGACGCGAATCTCCGACAAAGAGCGATCGCGAAGTCGTCCGGTGCTGCGGTTTTCGGCGAGGAACATGTCCACGTCGTGGAACCGAGAAGCAAAGTCGGGGTGCTCGAGTGCCAGTTGCCTGAGGACGTTTTGGAGCGCAATGAGTGCCATGTCCGTCTTGCGCTGACCGCGCAGCCCAGCGTTGAACCCGTACTGCAAAACCTGTGGCAACAAATCCGTAGTCGTGCCCTGCCGGTAGGCGCCACCGTCTCGCACGAAAAGGAAATAGGCATCGCGGTGTACGTGCGAGTAGCGCCAGAATTCATTTTCTGGAAAATCTGTGGGACTTATTGCCACGCCCGACCTATACACTTCGTCAATGAATTCCGGTGCGTCGAAACGGATGACGGATCTACGGCTCGGAGCACCGTAGCGTACCCAGACGTCACCCCGCTCATCGAATCCAGTGATGGTGTTTTCGGATGCGAAGTGCGATTCGGCATACCGAACTCGCTGCAAGTGTTCGTGGAGCCGCTCGTTGGCCTCAGACGCGGGCATCGGATCTTGGCTACGCCACCAACGCCCAAGTTCCTCCCCCGCAGTAGGTGTTAGTACCGCTCGCTCGTCCCACCTGGGCTCAGCCGTTTCGACAATCTCGTCAAGCACAGCGGGCGGAAGAACGAGCGACAACTGTGCGAGGTGTCGTCGTACGTCGGGCCTCGGCGTCGGCTCGACTCGTTCGATCGTCTCCATATAGAGCGCGGCCTCCTCAACGAGACCTGCATTCGTGTCGTGCTGCGCGGAGACCCTACTCACCGAGAAAGTCGCAGTTGCGACGATCGCCAAGCCAAGCAACAGGGCAGTAACGCCGAACCTCTGGGAGTCACGCATGGTCGCGACCGTTCGTCGAAGTCCGGCCATTACACTTTAGGCGCCCCCAAGATTCATCACTGCTCCAGATGCGATCCGCACCATCACATGAGACCAAGGGCCGTGGGAGCTTAACAGCAACGGGGATCTACCACACGTCGCAGTTGGGCAAAGAATTCGGCAAAACACTCCCACCCAACGCTAAATCCGAGTACGGCAGACTGCGTCAGCGGCCATTTTTACAACTGAGACTCCTGGAAACCTCCTGCTGTGCATTCGCAGCGGATACAATTATACCGTGTACGGCCGTGCGCGCTTGCTCCCGCCGTATGCCGCCAGATCGGACCGACGGGCGGACGCGCGTCGGTGGATTCAGCGTTTCTGCGGGGTGAAGGGCAGCTGTCCGAGATCTATCACTTCGTACAACGACTCCCCTTCTACAAGGCGCAGCATCCGGTCCAAAGGAATGTCTTCGAAGCGTTGCACGATTCCGGTTGCCTGCCATGTTATTTCGATTGCCTCTACCGCCGTCGCACGTCTGAGACCAATTTCCAGGCGAAGACTGGACGACCCAAAACTGCCACCTGTGCCGACGGTGCGGTACAGCGTTCGCGATTGATCCAATTCGCTTATGACCAGGCGCACTCTACTTCCGATCGCACTGCGGTTGGTCGTAGTGCCGACGAGTTCGAGCGTCACCCACCTGTTGCCGTGGCCAGGGTTCTCGAAGAGCACGTTGTGAAACACGTCGCCTTCGTATGCACCGCCGAGAACCATATAGATATCCTGATCACCGTCATCGTCCATGTCCCCAAAAGCGACGCCATGACCCTTCTGAAGATGCCCGAAACCGCCAGAATACGTGACTTCCAGGAAGCGAGCACCAGCGTCATTCAAGAACATCCGGTTGGGCATCAGGGCTCGGAAGTCCGGATCCCCAGTTCCCGCATAGAAATCCAGCCAGCCGTCGTTGTTCAGATCGCCGTAGTTCGACCCCATCGTATACAACACGCGATCGAGGCCCATATCCGTCGCCACATCGCTAAAGGTGCCGGCACGCTGGTTGCGGAATAGCCGAGGCTTTTCGTCGGCACCAGGAAGCCCTAATTTTTCGGCTGCCACATCCCCAGCCGTTGCTCGCCATCCGGAAACGAAAATGTCCTCCCACCCGTCGTTGTCATAGTCCCAGAACCACGCCGGAAAACTATCCAGCGGCTCGCGGACGCCCGCTTCGGCGCCGACTTCTTCAAATGCCGCTCCACCCTGATTGCGATACAGCAAGTTCTCTTCCATGTACCTCGACACGAAGAGATCCGGCCAGCCGTCGTTGTCGTAGTCTCCCCAGACGACCGCTTTTACATAGCCAAGAACGACCAGACCTACCTCGTCGGCTATTTCGCTAAACGTGCCGTCGCCATTGTTCCGAAACAGTTCGCATGGATGGAGGCCGGCGTCCGTGTTCGATTCGTTACCGATGAACAGGTCCAAATCACCATCGAGGTCAAAGTCCGACCAGGCAGCCGTCTGCGTCGGGTACGCCGAAAACACACCTGCCTCCACAGTCACATCCTCGAACGTACCATCACCCCGCCCCTTGAGCAGCGAATTCGGATGTCCTTCGCCGAGCCACGCGCCGCGCAGCACGAATACGTCCACTGCTCCATCGTTGTCATAGTCAGCATGCACAAGGTTGAGACCACCCACAATCCCCTCCAGACCGGCTGCCGCGGTGCGGTCCTCGAACCAGCCACCGTCGGTACGTTCGAAATACCGTAGCTGGTCCCTCAGACCCCATGACGACGTCATGATGTCAAGTCTGCTATCGCCGTTGAAATCCTCGATGACGGCTCCGCCCGACAATCCCGCCACGTCTACGGCGAGCGCACTGGCCACGTCGACGAATCTCCCAATGTCACCTTCAGCGCGGAATGCCTCCGGCGGAATTCTCCATTTCGGTCGCACGCCGTCGGGCCATTCGCCGAGCGTCATGTAGGCGACGTTGAGAAGCCAGAGGGCGTTCAGATCCTCCGGGGAGCTTCTGAGCAATTCTTCGTAGAGCGCGATTGCTCCACGCGACCCACGCTCATGACGGTGGACGCCGCCAGGAGAGATAGGTAAAACGCAGCGCTCTGCCGACGGGCTGTCGAGGCAGTTTTCTTCCTCCGCAAGTCGCAGGTAGCTGATTGCAAGGTAGTCCTTTAGCCCGAGTGCATACGACGCATCGAAGACATCGTCATGCTCTTCGACCTCGCGCAGCATGGCTGTAAACTGCGCGATGGCTTCCTCGTTTTCGCCTGCCCGAAGCAGTTCTTTGCCAAGCGTCGCACCGTAGATGACCCGTTCCTTTACGGATTCCGGCACGGACACTGCCCGCAGACTCCGAACGCGGGCTTTGTTGGCATGCGCATTGCGGCGGGGATTCCGGTCCGTGTCCGCTGCGATGGCTTCCAATAGCGCTGCCATTTCCGATGTGCTGCGGGCACGATTGGAGCCGCAAGCTGCAATCGCCGGGAAAAGCAGGATGATACACCAAAACACACCTGATCGATTATTCCTGTAGCATCGCATGGCGTACGGTGATTGCAGTCGTTTCTGGCCCGACCGACGTGTCCGTTACCGCGCCGTCCGGCCATCGTATCCAAACACCGCTCACCGCGGTCCTTGGTCCCATCACCTGCACGGCGGAGTTTTGCGACCAATAGCCCGATCCTGCCGCTACGACACGGGCTGGACCCTTCGACCCGTCCGAATACCGGAGGCGAACCGTCGATCCAACGCCCCACAGATTGCCTTTCGGGCCTTCGAGGCGCACACGGATACCCCGTCTTTGACTCGCGTTCCGATATGCCAAGGTCTCGCCAGCGTTTTGAGTAAGTACAAGATCGGCTTTTCCGTCAGCGTCCAGATCGCTTGAAGCAACCGCCCGCTGCTCGCCATATGCCTTCAGTCCCGACACGTGACCGGGTAGCGGTGTGAACGATCCGTCGCCGTTTCCCCTCAGCACGAGCCCCCGTCCGGCATCCTGCCGGGGCACCTCTAACGGCAATGCGAAGAGGTTTTGACCAACAACAAGGTCTTCGTGCCCGTCGGCATCGAGATCCAAGACGGCAAGTCCAAACGCTGCCGACCATTGCGCCTCGGCGGGCAAGTAGACGGCATCAAAACGTGATTCGCGATTCATGAAGACGATCGATCCAAGCGTGACCGCTTCGACTGCAGGAGCACTTCCCGGTCCCAGCATCTCCGGAATCGTCGAACCGGCCAATTGCGCAAATGTCCCTACGCGGCGGCGAAGTAGAGGCACAGCCCGTGCGAGGTCGGTCAGGCTACGCACGGGTACGTACGCGTTCTGGGATTCCTCCCAACGACCTTCCAAAAGATCTGTGATGCCGTCGAGATCAACATCCGCATAGTACAGTCGCAGTGGACGTCTTGGGCGACCATATGACGTATTCCAACCCACATTGGATGCCGCGATATCCAGCCTACCGTCTTCGTCAAAATCACCGAGTGTCACGCCACTCCACAGTCCTCGGTATCCGTCAAGTCCCCAGTCGGCGGTGTGATCTTCAAACGATTCGTCTTCGAACAAAAATATGCGTATTGGCCCCCACTCTGCGGCGAGGACAGCATCCGTATCTCCGTCTCCGTCCAGGTCACCGAATGCGGCGCCCGATATCAAGCCAATCCCGGCGAACGGCTCGCTCAAGTGCGAATCGAAAACCCACGCACCACCGTCGGCCACCCAGAGGCGGCTGCCAACAGCCTCGGGATACCTCCCAGGCAGGAAGTGTCCACCAGCGAAAAGGTCAACTGCTCCGTCCGCATTCAGGTCGGCTGCTGCGAGAGGGCCGACCGCGCTGTCTCCAAAATCGAGCTGCGAAGCCTTACTCCAGAGCCCCCCTGCCCTGACGCGGTACACCTGCACATACGACGAATCGCCCGTCGTTTCCGGTGTTCGCTCATAGTTAGACACGCCGACGAAGACGGCCGTTTCGCCACTTTTGATTGGCAACGCCACGATACCCGTCAGATCGCCGGTCGCGCGCGTCGTATCTGGAAAAAATGCCTCTCCGAGGTGACCCGCGACGTTTTCAAAAGCAGCCAGTCGGCCCCCCATCCCACTTCCAAGCACGAGATCGTCGTCACCATCCTGGTCCACGTCGGCAAGAGCCGCTGCGGGACCCCGCCTACTCAACCGTCGCGGAAGCAGGGGCTGGCGCAGGAAATCCTCATAGGATGATTCGCGGTGGACGTGCCTTCGCCACGCCGGATAGCTCTCAAGAAGTGGTACTGATGCATCCGTAGCGGCGGGAGGCGGAGCGCTGACCGCCGCATGCTCTTCCAACTCGTACAGCCGGTCTGCATGGGCCTGCGTATACACGCTGCGCTTGCCGTCGGGCCAGACGACATCGATACGACAAGGTGACGTCAGTGCGGCGAAAACCGCTACCATTTCGCTGGAAGACAGATACTGACCGGCTGAGGTGATTTCATCAGTCTGGTCGGGCAGCCCTGGGCAGCCGAGGGTAATACGTGCTCCGACGGCGGATGTATTGGGAGAATCTCCTCGCAGGCGTACGGCAATCCGCGGCGCCGCGGTGTCGTTGCGGTACAGGCCGACGACCTCGTTGAAGCGATTTATAACGGCGTCCAGATCGCCGTCGTTGTCCAGATCCCCAAGCGCCATTCCGTGCGCCACGTCAGCCACGGGTCCGAGCCCCCAACCATCGGGAATAAACTCAAACGTCAGGTCACCGCGATTGCGGAATGCCACGTTCCTGAGCTTAAGATCCGGAAAATCCAACAAGAGCCGTCTCCTGTCCCGAAAGGAATGAACACGCGCTAGTTTCTTTTGCTCTTCCTCAAGGGCATCAAGGTCCTGGACGTCGAAAACGTGGCCAGTGGTAATAAGAATATCCTCCCACCCGTCCAGGTCGACATCCAGAAAACTCGTCGCCCACGACCATTCGGAGGCGGCCACGTGTGCGAAGTGGGCAATTTCGGCAAAGGTCCCGTCACCGCGGCTCTTAAGGAGGACATTCTGCATTTCCTGGGGCCGGCTCGTGATATTTCCCGCCGGAATTTCGACCGGGATGCGCGTAGTACGCTGCGTCTGCCGCCGAGGGTACGTGCGACTGAGCATATCTGTCAAGAAGACGTCCACGTGCCCATCGCGGTCTACGTCAGAAAAGTCCACCGACATCGTCGCGTGGCTTGTCTTGCGGATAGCAAGCCTCCCGGCCTTCTTGAACGTGCCCTTCCCATTTCCGAGCCAAAGCACGTCTTCACTGCCATAATCATTGCACACGTAAAGGTCGGGATACCCGTCACCGTTTACGTCATGGAATCGCGCCGTAAGTGCCCAGTCGCGCGGTGAATCGCTCAGGCGATTTCCGTTTTCATCCAGAAACGCGCCTCCTGTCCAGTCCACTGGCCTGAATCGCCCGGTACCGTCATTCAGATAGAGCACATCCGGCTCCGCGAGCTCTTCGCGTATCACTTTCGTACCGGCCGTGCGGAAGAAGTAGTGCTCCCGAAGATCTGAAGCGGATGCGGCCTCCCACGTGATACGCTCTGCCGGCAGAGAGTCCGCCAAAGCGATGCGTTTGTAGTTTGCTACGTACAGATCGAGGTCCCCGTCACTGTCGACGTCGGCAAGCGCAACACTTGTACTACCGCGTGAAGACATGATGCCTGCTTCCGAGGTAAGCTCTACAAAATGACCCGTGCCGTCGTTGAAATACACCGCGTTCGGTCCGCCGAGCATCGTCACGATCAAGTCAAGATCCCGGTCTCCGTCTAGATCGACGAATGCCGCTCCCGTCGATACGCACCTGTTGCAGGCAACGCCCGCAGCCGTGGTCACGTCTTCGAACCGCCAGCCACCCAGATTGCGGTATAGCACATGAGGCGCATAGAGGCGCGCTACAAAGATATCCGCCAGATCATCTCCGTCCACATCACCTACAGCGATGCCGGATCCGTGCATCGCGAATCGATTTCGGACAATGTGTTCGTCTGACACAAGGTTGGCGGCTCCAACGCCGGTTTTCGTTGCAGAAACCATTGTAAAGCCTGTCTGCCCACGGGAGCTTACCCTAAGCTCAATCCACCGCACGCCATCTTCGTGCTGCCAAACCGGCACCGATTCGCGACATCCGGCAAGGAGGCACAGGGCAAAAAGCAGTCGTAGTAGAGTCAGTGTGTGGTGCGGTAGGGTCCGGTGCATTCTTCATCGCTTTCGCTACGGTACTCAGTCCGGCTCCCAGAGGTCCGTTTCCACTCCCCTGCTTGTCGGTAGGGTCGGGACCTGGCGCGCCTCTCCTTAGTATGGAGAAAATCGCTGTTGGCTGGCGGCTTTTGCCTTCGTTGCCAGTGCCTCAATCATAGATCACGTTTCCAGGCCGCCTCGTCGAACCACGGCGTGCCCTTCTTCATCTGTTTCATCTTGGATCGCGCTGCCGGGATGCGTTCTTGGTCATCGACGGCACCGCGCTACTCGTCGCATCCACGATTGTGTCCTCCTTGATCATCAGACCACGGTTCGACAGAATCTTCCGAGTGATCACAACCAGCTGCCGGCACAGATCATGGCGCTCCAGCAACTGCCTGAACGTGCAGATCGTCGTCATCATCGCGCGCAGCTCCGATCACCCTCCGGATACTACGGCGCGATCGCCGCAAGCATCTCGTCCCAGGGTACAACCTCCTCCATCGCTGTTAAAAACGCTGCGTGCGTGTCTTCTTGCATCGCGTGAAGGGACTGGCGTCTTCAAAGGCAACCTTAAACATGGAACAGCACGAGAGAAATGAAGAACATCTGTGGAATCGCAAGACGAAGTCAGAGCCTCCTTAGTAGCTGCAGGCATGTTTAGTCATAATCTACCTTCAAGGAGCGCACGCCCTCTGGAATCTCGGATTCCGTCACCGTGCCGTCCGGCCAACGCACGATGACGCTTTTGGAACCGGCGGCGAGCACGATAACAGGCGAGTTCTGCGACCGATAGCCGGACCCCGCACTCTGCAGCCGGATGGGCCCGAGGGTGCCGTCATCGCCACGCACCCGGACGGTTGCACCAATTCCTACCGGGTTGTCCGGGGGGCCGCTCAATGTAATGCGCAGCCCGGCGCTTGCACCCTTGTTCTGGTATACACGAAGCGGACCTGCATTCTGCGACACCGCCAGGTCCAGCCTGCCGTCAGCGTCGAAATCACCGTAAACCGCCGCCCGTTGGTCACCGTATGCTGTTATTCCGCTCACTCTTCCGGGAACCGGCGTAAAGCCTCCCGTGCCGAGCCCGCTGAGCAGCAGCCCGCGCCCCGCGTCCGATCTCGGGATTCCCGGACGCACTGGGAAGAAATTTTGCGTAAGGAATAGATCTTCCCTTCCGTCACCGTTCCAGTCAGCCACTACTGGGCTATGTGCCTGCGATTGCTGCGCCTCAGCCGGCAGCGCCCGTGCCTCGAAGTGGTCTCCACGATTAAGCAGCACCATGGACGCTAGCGTCGCGGCCTCTTGAAAAGGCATGGCGTCAAATGCCGGGCCGATCACTTCCCGCAGCGTCGCACGGGAGAAGCTCTCATACGTCGGCACCCGCGCACGGAGTGGCGGAACGGCATCTGTAAGCGACTTGAAGTCCTTAAGCGGTGCCCAGTCACCAAGAACATCCTCTCGCCGAGCCTCGAAGAGATCGGAGATGCCATTGCCATCGACATCTCCCCAATATAATCGAATCGTGCGCCCGCTCGCCTCCGGCTGTCCGTATATCGTGTTCCAACCCCGGTTCGTGGCTACAATGTCCAGCCTGCCATCCGCATCGAAATCTCCGAGCGCCACACCGGTCCAGAGCCCCGTCAGACGCGCAAGACCCAGCACTTCCGTCCGCTCCTCGAACCTACCACCGCGATTGAGAAATACCTGCAAAGGCCCCCATTCTACGGCGAGCACGAGGTCCGGCGTGCCATCACCGTCGAGATCACCTGAAGCCGCCGACGAAATCATTCCCACTTGGTCGAACGC
>JAAXGO010000263.1 GCA_012267425.1 Rhodothermales bacterium | reverse complement strand
TCGTGCATGATGCGGGCTAGATCGCTGTGATCAATGAGCATCATGAGAAGACGAAGTCTGGCACGGTGATCGTCAACCGTTTCGAGGTTGTGCTTCGCGGACCGATAGTCATTCGAGTCACCTGTGAGCCTCCAACGTAGCTCAAACGCAATGCCCCGCACCATGGCGAAATCGGCCTGTTCGTGAGTCCGATCTACGATGTCATTGGCAACTTCTAAAGCACGGGCGTCTTCCCCTTGGCCACGATACACATTGGCCAAGTCCAGCTCAATAAAGCACCGATCCATTTCATTCTCCACGTGTGAAAGAGCGCGCCGCAAGAGTCGACGACACTCTTCACCGTCACCATCGAACACGCGCGCAGCGACCCGAAGTGCCGTGGAATCTGAAAGGTTGTCGAGATCACCCAGTCGATCCAACTCCGACGCAGCTTCGGCACGCGTCGCGGATTCGTACAGGATCGTTGCGGCCAGCGCGGTGAGACGAACAACTATCTCGGGAACACCAATAGTCTCGCTGATGCGGCGCAGTCTCGGCACAAGCTCTGTTCGTCGACCCGCGATTTCCAGAATCTCCTCAAGGTTTCGCACATGGGCCTCAACCGCAGGCACGTCCACGGCTACGAATTCCCGGTGGAGATCGTTGGCCACATGTCTAATTGGTGCCGTATGTATGCGAACCCAGATCACATACTGCGCAAGCGCGGCTTGCGCAAGTCGTTCCGCGCGGGCAATATCGGATTGACGCAGGGCCTCACTCCGAAGCCGCTGTAGCTCGTCCATAGAGTGCTTGTGAACGGTGGGCGCGCAGCATGAGCCGAAGCGTGCGGCCCCGCCACAGTAGCACTCGTCGAGAGGATCCGGCTCCCAGAGCCATCGGACTGGCGTGCCCCGTGCACCCGCGCGCGTCCCGTGAGCTGCCCACACCTTGAACACGGGGTAGAGGTAGTACTTGTTCTTGGGCTTTTCATCGGTGACAGTCGTGGCGCCGAGCTTTATTCCGCCAAACAACCCTCTGGAAAAAGGGGTCAGATACACACGCAGGAGACCGGACCGCGTGGTCACCAACACTTGAAGTGCCTCCTCGCGCCCCGGGAAGTTCTCCAAGGTGCTAAAGTCCGTAATGGCGTGGGCCTTTTCCGCGGGGACATACCATAGCTCGCTGACGTCGATGATCGCGTCGGCGCCTGTTTGTTCAACGAATTGGGCGATCAATCGAACGGCGAGGTGCTTTTGGCTGCGATCGGCATGCAAAAGAGCCGTGGGATGCCATTCACCGGCACCGTCCCGCACAAGCACGAGCCGAATGTGACCGCGGTCCTTCTTGAGCATCCGCTTCGACCAGTACAACAGGTGCTTCGCCATCGAATCCGGGTCTGCATTGCGCGTCAACGTGACACGGTCGGCCGATGTCATTCCGTAGCGCGCGGCTGCAACAGCCGGGGAGGGCGTTCCGGGCGGCGGTCTCATGGTATCGCGAACGAG
>JAAXGO010000262.1 GCA_012267425.1 Rhodothermales bacterium | reverse complement strand
GATAGAAAACGAAATTCTACTTCCTGTCGTGCCGGATAGCTTCGAAGGGCTGCTCGCCAAGGTCGGCCAAGTGGGGCTGACTCGGGACTTCGTGGTCGGGCGCTTGTTGTCTTCAGCGGATGCCGCTGTCGCGGATGGCGAAGTGCCGGACCAGTCGAACGACCAGAGACTGACCGCGAAAGCGGCGGCCGTGTTGGAGCGCGTCTTCGGATGGAGGCGCGATGACGTCTTCGGCGCTCAGGCGCTGCCCGCGCCTTTGACGGCGGCGGCTGCGGCACGTTTCAAGATGCCGAAGCGACGTGACGAGGGGGCCGCAGGACTCTTCGCTACCTACGCAAATCACCTAGCCGTCGTAGCCATACGCGGGATGGCCGACTCCCCGATTGAGTCAATCCCGACCGACCCGGGCGAAATGCGGAAGAGAATTCTGGCTCGCGGCGAGGGAAAGGATGATCTCCGCACGGTTCTTCACACGGTGTGGGACCTTGGAGTGGTTGTGCTCCCACTCAGGGGAAGAGGGACTTTCCACGGCGCGTGCTGGCGCTACGACGGCCGCAACGCGATCGTACTGAAGCAGACGTCTAAGCACGAAGCGCGTTGGACATTCGATCTGCTCCATGAGGTATTCCATGCAGCGCAGCGACCCGAAGAGAGGACGTTCGAGCTAGTTGAGGCGGAGGCAACGTCCAACGAACGTCGAGAGTCGGACGAGGAAATCGCGGCCAGTCAGTTCGCGGGAAACGTGATGCTCGATGGCAAGGCGAACGAACTCGCAGAGGATTGCGTGGCACAGGCCAGCAATATGGTTCCGCGATTGCAACATGTGGTCCGGAAAGTGGCAAAGAAACAGGGGGTGAGTGTCGGCGCTCTTGCGAACTACCTGGCCTTCCGGTTGTCCTGGCAAGGCGTCAACTGGTGGGGTGCGGCTGCCAACCTTCAGCGCGAAGACCAAGACCCGTGGACCGTCGCGCGCGACGTCTTTGTTGAGCGGCATCCCTACTGTATCGAAGATGAGATCGATCGCTCTCTGCTCGATCGTGCCCTGAATTGAGGAAATCCGAATGATCGAGTTTCAAAAACCGCCGCCACTCAACATCAAGTGCACGTCGGCGGACTGCGAGAACGATCTGCATTGCTTCAAACAGTTGAGGAACATGAGGGATGAGCAACGTGGGAAGTGCCGGTACTGCGGCGCTGACCTTGTAGATTGGAATCGACTGCACGTGCGGGACTTCGGTGATGTCGAGTACACGTTCGAGGCGCTGAAGAACGAGATGGTCCGACACCACTTCTTCCATCGTGAGCTCGACGA
>JAAXGO010000261.1 GCA_012267425.1 Rhodothermales bacterium | reverse complement strand
CATGTATAACCCTATCTCCCGTGGAGGTGTAACATGAGAAGAGGGAAATCCGTGCTGGCCCTCGCCGCCGCTCTCTGCTTCCTGATCTCGGCCCCGCTCTATCTGTTTGCCGGCGCCGAGGAAGAAGCCGCCGAGCCCGGCGCCGCGGACGGTCCTGTCACGATGTCGGTGTTCATATCACTGCCCGATCGTCATCCCGGCTGGGAGTGGGGAATGGATCCGGTGTCGCAGCTCGTCACGGAGCGGACCGGTGTCTCGCTGGACATCGAGTATGCTACCACGCGGGACAACCAGGAATTCTACACGATGATGGCTTCCGGTCGTGAGCTGCCTGATTTCATGGTGTTCATGGATTACGATCCGGCGCTCATCGAGGAAGGCGTGTTCCTGCCGCTGAACAAGATCGCGGATGAGGGGTATCCCGAGTTCTGGGACATGCTGCATACCGACTACGAGAAGATTCACGCCGATCCAGCCGGCGACATTTATTACATAAACGCCGCCTACGCCGATGTGGAAATGCTCGCCAAGCTACCCTACGGTGCCAAGCTGGCCGGCAATCACATCATTCATGCCAACATGAATGTAATGAAACAGTTAGGGTACTCCGAAGACCAGGTAATAGACGGCATCAGAAAAGGCCAGTCAGTGATCCAAACGCTGGACGATTTCAAGGAGCTGGCGCTGCAGGCCAAGGACCTCGTCGAGTACCCCGTGTACCTGATGGAATACAAGAACATGACCGTATCGCGGTTCCAGCTTACCTACATGCAGGTCATCGTGGCCAGCTACGCAGGTCCAAGCATTGTATATCCGTTGCCCGATGGCACCCCCGACTACGACACGGTCTCCTTCAACGTACGCTCTGAGGAATACAAGAAGGCGGCCCGCTTCATCAATGATCTCTATCGCTCCGGGCTCATTCACGCGGAAAACTTCACGTTCACCCGGTCGCTCTCCGATCAGAACGTGAAGCGGCTCGCGCTGGATGGCGAGATCGCCTTCATTATCGGTGAAGAAGGGTCGATCTGGCGGCATCGAAGGATTCCCGAAATCCCCGACATCACCGACCGGTTTCTGTGGTGGGGTCAGGATATCGTGCTGGGCGAGGGCGTCACCCGTGACATGCTCCTGATCGACGACTTCAACTGGTCCAATATAGGATCTCAGGGCGGCTGGTACATAACCAAAGATGCGGACGATCCGCTGCGTGCGCTGGAGTTCCTCATGACCGTCACCAGCAACGAGATTCAGTTGCTGTTCCACCATGGCTTCGAAGGCGAAGACGCATCCGCGGCTGCTCCTCAGGCCTGGTATGAGGACTTCACCTATGACCCCGAAGGTGGCTTCATAACCAAGACTGACGAGTACGCCAAAGACCTTCAGACGTACACCGATGTCGAGCGCCTGCAGAAGTGGGGTACCGGCAACCTCAACTTCGCTTACCGGCCAAGATACGTGCAGTCGTTCGCCTACCGTCCCCTGCACGGCGTAGAGGAGATTCACGGCGTCAATCAGATCCT
The DNA here is from genome assembly GCA_012267425.1 of Rhodothermales bacterium. GTDB lineage: Bacteria > Bacteroidota > Rhodothermia > Rhodothermales > Bin80 > Plut-88865. The sequence goes on along the minus strand of JAAXGO010000261.1, from coordinate 10,033 downwards.
TGGCCTCTCCACACCGCGGATAGCATACAACTATGCCACTCCGTTCAAGACCGCGATCCTGACCACCAACTTCCGCGAGAAGGAACAGAAGCTGTTGTTTGACAACGTCATGCAAGTGTGGCAGGACGGCGAGGTGAACCTGGTGATTGCAGATAGCGAGGCCGAATTCGAGGCCGCCTATGAGAAGCTGATTCGGGACATGGAGCGGACCGGACTCAAGGAGCTCGAGGTCTTGATGACCGAGCGCTACCGCCACTTCGAGAACCTCCTCGGGGAGACCCGCAACGATCGCTGGAAGGCACAGTAAGTCTTTGCCAAGACTGTAATAATCTCGAACAGGACATATTGTGTTTGACATGGTATGTCCTGTTTTTTTATGCTTTCCGGCGCAGCCACCGTTGCTTGAGGAATGGGAATGAGAGCATACCTCAGACAGCTTCGCAAGGACATCTGGCGTCAGCGATACCTGATGGCGCTGCTGCTGCCGGCACTGGTGGTGATGATCATTTTTCGCTATCTGCCGATTCTGGGGCTGCAGATCGCGTTCAAGGATTTCAGCTTTCGACTCGGCACGTGGGGCAGTCCGTGGGCAGGACTCAAGCAGTTTCAGTATCTGTTCCAGGACATCACCGTGGTCCCAGCCATCGTCAATACCCTTGGCATCAGCATCCTCAAGCTGGTATTGGGGTTCCCTCTGCCCATCATACTGGCCCTGATGCTCAACGAGGTGCGCAACTCCCAGTTTCGGCGGACGGTACAGACGATCAGCTATATGCCGCATTTCATTGCCTACTCGGTAGTGGCGCTGATGCTCAGCATCGCGCTGGCAAACTGGGGTATCGTGAACAAGGTGTTGACCGGTCTGGGCATTCTCCAGGAGCCCTACCTGTTCCTTGGCAGAGCCGAGGCCTTCTGGTGGGTGGTGGTGTTTACCGACATCTGGAAGGAGACCGGATGGAGCTCCATCATCTTTCTCGCGGCACTCACCGCGATACCGGTTGAACTCTACGAAGCGGCCACCATCGATGGCGCAAACCGCTTCCAGAAGATGCTGCGCATTTCTCTTCCCGGAATCAAGCCCACGGTAGTACTGCTGCTTATTCTACAGATCGGAAGGATCGTGAACGGAGCCAACTTCGATCTCAGCTACCTGTTGCGTAATGCGCTGAACGCGGCACGGGCCGAGATCCTGCCCACCTACATCCTGCGCGTCGGGATCAGCATGGGGCGCTTTTCCTACGCTACCGCGGTTACCCTGATCTTTGCGATGGTCTCGCTGATACTCGTGGTGACTGCCAATTATGCCTCGCGCAAGCTCACCAAAGAAGGTCTTTTTTGAGCGGCGCACGGCAGTTCCTGCGCAACCACGGCTTCGATACGATCAATACGATACTACTGGTCCTGTTTTCGCTGCTGATGATCTATCCGTTGTACCAGTGCCTGATCATTTCGTTCAGCAGCGGCGTCGACATCATGAATCGGGGGGTGGTGTACCTGTGGCCGCGGGTGTTTTCGGCGAGAAGCTACGTGCGCGTGCTGCAGGATGAGGGCTTCCTGCTGTATGCTCGTAACAGTGTCCTGAGAACGGTCCTCGGCGCATTCGTCTCGGTGCTTATCACGTCGATGTTTGCCTACGCGATTCTGCATCGCAAGTTGCGCCTGCGAGGGCTTTTTGCGATCCTGGGGCTGATCACCATGTATTTCAACGGTGGCATGATCCCGACCTTCATAGTGATCAGAGACCTGGGACTGTATGACAATTTCCTGGTATATATCCTGCCGGAAGCGTTCAACATGTTCTACGTGCTGGTGTTCCTGGCATACTTCAAGTCGATCCCGGATGCGCTCGAGGAGAGTGCGCTGGTCGATGGTGCCAGCGAGATTACCATCTACTTCCGCATCATGCTTCCGGTGATCAAGCCGGTGGTCGCCTGCATCGTGCTCTTCGTAGCCGTGTTTCAGTGGAGCATGTGGGTCGACACGATGATCTACACCGACAGCGAGAGCCTGGAGGTGCTGTCATTCTACTTCGCCCAGATCCTGATACGACAGCAGTTCATCGCCACCACGGTGATGCAGGAGACGGACGCGCAGATGACCGACGCGGAGCTGCAGTCACTGAAGGAAGCCTCCTCCCTTACCATGCAGATGGCCACCATGCTGATTACCGTGGTGCCGATCATGTGCATCTATCCGTTTCTGCAGAAGCACTTCGTCAAGGGAATCATGATCGGATCAGTAAAGGGATAGTACGCAAAGGCCACCACCGCGGGACGCCGGAGACCATGAAGACCGGTGCACCCTGCTGGACATGGCTTTCGGACCAGGTCAGGCGCCGGAAGCGACCAGTCCACGATCGGCCAGGGACACCGGTAATCCGTTCTGGAGTGCGGACTGGTGCGCGAGCAAGCCTGCGCAGGTGTAGTTCGCAGCCTGAATCGCGTTCGGAAACGGATCACGATCGTGCTTCAGGGCGGACACGAACTCGTGCACCAGGTGGGGATGCGAGCCGCCGTGTCCCTCCAGCGAACCCGGGTCGGTCACGAGGTGGGCGTGGGAACCGTCCGGATCGGCACCCTCGGCGGCAAGGTGCTGATACTCTTCGAGATCGAGGAACGTGTTCGTCGTGAAGGGCTGGATTTCGAGGGGCAAGCGATCCGCGTAGTCGGGGGCGTGGACCCGCTCGGTGCACTCCTCCTGAGGACGCTTGGCGGTATGCAGCACCAGGCCTTCACCTTCGACCAGTGGCCACTCGAGCGACTGCAGGGTGCCGAACACGTCGAAGCTTTCGCGGTACTGGCGGGCGGTATCGAACAGCGATCTATATACACGCACCGTCAAGTCTGAATCACGCACCTTGATGTGCGCCGTCTCGACGGCGAACGGTGAGCCGTAGCGGCGCGCGAGATGGCCACGAATGCGCCCCGATCCGAAACATGAGACCGATTCCGCCTCACCGTCGGCGAGCGCCAGGCAAGGGCTGATGCAATGCGTGGCATAGTACATCGGCGGCAGGCCCGGCCAGGCGTCGGGCCAGCCATCCATATCCTGGTGGTGACTGCCCTGCAGGAATTGAAGTTCGCCCAGCTTGCCCGCCTTCAGAAGCTCTCTGGCGTAGAAATATTCCCGCGAATAGAGCACGGTCTCCGCCATCATGTACTTGAGTCCGGTGGATTTTACCAACTCGACGATCCTGAGACACTGGTCCACGTCAATCGCCATGGGGACGGTAGCAAGCACGTGCTTGCCGGCTTCCAGAGCGGCGATGGACATCGGGCCGTGCTCCGGAATCGGCGTGTTGATGTGGACGAAGTCGACCGCCGGATCGGCCAGCACGTCGGCGTACCGGGAGTACCGTCGGGGAACGCCGAAGGCATCGCCAATCGCCTCCAACGGCTGCCGCGAGCGCCTGCATATCGCGTGCATCGCAACGTCCGGATGTCGTTGGTAGATGGGGATGAACTGAGTCCCGAATCCGAGTCCAATAATGGCCACCTTGAGTTGATCGCCTGCCACCTGACTATGTCTCCTCGTCTCCTCGTGGGTCGACCAATTGCCCACGCTCACCGGAATCGCCGTGTACGAATTGCCGTATACAGTGATAGCACCGCGCAGGAAACTGCGGGAATGCTGATTATGCGGTAATAGTTGTACAGAATTGATTCAACCGCTAACGCGTTCCCGCTGCGCCCTGAAATAGCCCCGCCGCGCCGGTCCGCTTGAGGTCGGTGATGTCGCGGCTGATTCCGACGAGGCCCATGATGCGCCCCTGAGGATCGTGGAAAGGAGCCTTGTAGACCTGATAGAGCCGCTCTCGGCCGTCAGGAAATACCAGCGTCTCCTCATTCTTGAGCGGCCGATTGTAGCGGAGCACGGGGATATCATGGCGGACGAAGAACTCGGCCTTGTCAAGTGGGTGAATGTCATAGTCCGAGCGCCCGATGATGTCGTGCTTCAAGCGTCCGACGAAACCGCAGAAAGCCGCGTTACATCCCATGTAGACACCATTGACATCCTTGAAGAAGATCAGGTCCGGAGACTCCTCCACGACCGTCTGCAGGAGATTGTAGGCATCCTCCAGTTGCTGCTGGTAGGTTCGTTCTCGAGACTTCTGATCGGGCTTCTCGCTATTGCGGTATTGGGATGGACTCATGCCCATGTATTGCTTGAAGGTACGGCAGAAATGGGCCGGACTGTTGAACGCGAAGAGCTCCGATATCTGGTAGATCGGGGTGGTGGTCTCCAACAACAGATTGGCGGCCGCGTCGATCTTCAGGCGCCGGAAGTACTTGATCGGCGAGATGCCCTGATTGTTACGAAACAGACGAATGAAATGAGCATCCGTCAAGTGCAGTCTATTGCACAGGTCCTTGAGCGTGACCTGTTCGTGAATGTGTTCGTGCATCCAATCTATGGCCTTCTCGATATGCTCGACAGCCACGGCGGTGGGGCTCCGTTCCTGCTGCACGTCAAGCAGCGAATACAGGATGCCGATGACGAGGTGCTTTTCGGCTTCGCCGAGGTAGCGGGATGCGGATACGTGGTGCTGGATCACCTCATCGAAAAGTGGGCGCATGTGGCGTTTCGGATAGAACGCCTGCCTGGTATGAATGTCGGCTTGCAACAGGTCGCGTACCAGGCGGTCCGACTCGTCGAGCTGGAACGACAGCACGTAGTAAGCAAAGGAGATGTCGGAATCGGACAATAGAAACGAGTAGCTGTCATTCGGAAATGTCACGAATACGGAATCATGCCGCAGTGGAAACCGGTCGTCGTTGATTCGGAAAACTCCGTCCTCCGCCACGATGTAGTGGACCCCGAACTCGCCCGGCTTCTGAATGTGCGGCTTCTCCAGATTGTCGAACTGGCCGGTACTCTTGGGGCTGCATCGGTATTCACATTGGACCACTCGCACGACACGAACCTCTTGTCTCTACTCGCTCCATGGCGTTACCTATGCATACAACTTCCGCGCTTGGTAGCAGGCTATGGTAGCACATTCGAGCCGCCTTCGCAACCACCGGGTGCAAGTTGCTGCAAGTTGCCGCGACGCGTCGCCAAGGTTGCCGCCGCGGCTGTCGCATCGATGCGATTTGCGCCGTATCAATTCACTGCAACGATCCAGGAACCGCGTGCATTGCGCAAGCTTCGCGCTTGCTCTATGATTTGGAAGGTCATGGTGGCAGGCGCGCTTGCCCCGATGCCTACGGCGCGATCCTGGCATGATGTTTGAGGCTACTCAGAGCGGATTCTGGATTGGGGCGGGGATTTCGGACGATGGAGGAGAGAGTGCAGGATACTTCGCTGGTCACCCAGAAGCTCCTGGAGCGGAACCGTGAGCTACCGGTGATCAACCACTCGCCGTTGCCGGAGTATGACTACGATCATCTCGACTACGGTATGACGCAAGGCATTGAGCGGACTGCGGGAGGACGATTGTGGTCCTGCTGGGTTGGCGGCGGCGACAGCCCTGCCGCGTTTCTGGTGGTCGCTCACAGCGACGACGACGGTGAACACTGGACCGAGCCTGATTTCGTCATCGATCCTCACCGTGAAGATCTGCCCTATGAGCGGTGCACGAGAGTAGGTATGTTGTGGTCCGACCCGACGGGCCGACTGTGGCTCTTTTTCCAGCAGACCTTCGAGATGTTCGATGGATGCGGCAGCAACTGGTACATCCGGTGCGACAATCCGGACGCCCACCAACCGGTATGGTCGGATCCCACCTACGTGAGTGTTGGAGCGTCCATAAGCAAGCCGATCGTGCTGTCGAACGGTGACTGGATGCTGCCGGTGTCGTTGTGGGAACGGTGGCACGTATCGGATCCGTTTCGGCACTGCTTTCACGAGCTCGATCCGATTCGAGGAGCGAGTGTGTTCGCCTCCTCGGACCAGGGAAGCACCTGGGGCTGGCGTGGCTGCGTGATCTTTCCCGACAGCGAATTCAACGAACACATGGTAGTCGAGAGAAGCGACAACGTGATCTGGATGCTGTCCCGCACCAAGTACGGTATCGGGGAAAGTTTCTCCACCGATTTCGGTCGCACGTGGAGCGCACCGAGGCCTTCCAGGTTCGGCCACCTGACCTCGCCTGCGTCCCAAGGCCAACGCGAAAGCGGGCCGGTCAGGCGCCGCTCAAGCAGGTTTCACGGGCCGGTCAGGCGCCGCTCCACTTCGAGCAGGTTCCACATTCGCCGCCTGCACTCCGGGCGCCTGCTGCTGGTCAAGCACGGCACCGAGATTCACCGGGGAAGCGACCGGCGCTCGCATCTCACCGCCTATCTTTCGGATGACGATGGTGCCACTTGGCGCACCGGATTTCTGCTCGATGAGCGGCACGTGATCTCCTATCCGGACGTGGCACTGGCGCCAAACGGCTACCTCTACGTGCAGTACGATCGCAACCGCGCCGAGGACGGCGAGATTCTGTTCGCGCGGATCACCGAGCAGGACATCACTGCAGGAGCAATCGTGTCGGAGCGATCGGCGTTGCGCAAGATCGTCAGTAAACCAAGGGGCAAGCAGGCATAGTATCGAGTCTGGTTGGGGATTCGAAGGTCACGGTACCAGGCGCGCTTGACCGAGTGAGTAGGGCGCAGTCGTGGACCACCAGGGAGCGCGCGATGAATGAACAGTTGTCGATTCTTTTTGAGCCGTTCAGGGTGCAGGGCCTGGAACTGAAGAACCGGCTCGTCATGGCGCCGATGCACACCAAGTTCGCCAGCGAATCGGGCGAGGTTACCGATCGCCTGATCGCTTATCTGGCGGAGCGGGCGCGCGGTGGTGTCGGCCTGATCGTGCTTGAGAACACCTGTATCGACTGGGTCTACGGCCGTCCCATGGGCAACCCCGTGTCCATCCACGACGACATGTGTCGGTCCGGGCTCAGCAACATCCCGTTGGCCGTGCACCGTTACGGCGCGCGAGTCGTGACCCAGCTACAGCACACCGGCCGCCAGAACGTGCGCTCCAATATTCCCGGAGGCCTGCCGCCCGTGGCTCCCTCCGCCGTGCAGTCGAATCGCGGCGGAGACCTGCCGCGCGCCTTGCCGGAGGAGGAGATCGAAGCGATCATCCAGAGGTTCGTGGAGGGGGCGCGACGTACCCGGGAAGCGGGCTTCGACGGGGTGGAGCTGCATGGCGCCCACGGCTATCTGCTGACCCAGTTCTTCTCGCCGCATTGCAACCGCCGCACCGACCACTGGGGTGGCAGCCTGGCCAACCGTGCGCGCTTTCCGGTGGAGGTGGTGCGGCGTATTCGCAGAGAAGTCGGAGACGACTTTCCGATCCTGTACCGGATGAGTGCCGAAGAGCGAATCCCCGGCGGAACCACGCTCGAGGATACCCTGCAACTGGTCGCAATGCTCGAACAAGCCGGAGTCGACTGCTTCGACGTGTCGGCCGGAATCTACGACAGCATCGAGGCGATCTATTCGCTGTACGGACAGCCGCCGGGCGCCCTGCTGCCGCTGGCGACGGCGGTGAAACGGAAATCCGACAGGCCGGTGATCGGCATCAGCCGGTTGGGTTGGGACCTCGAATATGCGGCGCAGGCGGTGACCGACGGACGCGTCGACCTGGTCTCGATGGGACGTTCGTTGCTGGCCGATCCGTACCTGCCGAAGAAGTACTACGAGGGAGCCCGGGAGGAGATCATCCCCTGTATCGCCTGCAACGACTGTATCGGCATGATGGAGCGCGGCTGGCAGCTTCGTTGCGTGGTGAACCCGCAGCTTTCCAACGAGTACCTGGAGCCGGTGAAGGCGGCCACCCGAAGCCGCAATGTTCTTGTGGTAGGCGGCGGACCGGCAGGCATGCAGTGCGCCCTCACCGCGGCCATGAGGGGCCACCACGTGACCCTGGTGGAACGGGATGCCCGCCTCGGCGGGCAACTCTTGGCAGCCGCGGCAGTCGCCGAAAAGGCGGCAGAGATGAGCGCGTTGATTGGCTACTTCGAGACCATGCTGAACAAGCACGGGGTGACTGTCGAACTGGATTCGGAGATCGCTGCTCCCGAAGATCTGCCAGTGCAGCCGGACGTGGTAGTCCTGGCCATCGGGGCGAAACCCGATCGCCTAAATCTTCCCGGTTCGGAACGGGTCATTTCGGCAGTCGATTTGCTGACCGGAAAGAGCGGCGACATCGGCGCCAAGATTGTCGTGATCGGTGCCAATGCCGTTGGTATCGATACCGTACTGTTCCTGTCACAGACACCGGACAGGCTGATTACCATGGTGGATGAGGAGGCCGAAACAGGACACGATCTCAATGCGTTCTTGAAACTGTATACAGCATCAATGCTCCAACAAAGAAGTATCAATGTTCTTACAAATTGGAAAGCAATCAGCATCGGAATCGACCACGTAAGTGGCCAGACTTCAACCGGTACGGAGACCATAGAATGCGACACCGTGGTGGCTTCAGGTGGCTTCAGAGCCCGCTCCAGTGTGCCACTTCGACGCGACTTCGAGCAACGCGGCGCATCGGTTCACGTGATCGGCAGTGCGCTCGATCCTGGCATGATCTTTGCGGCTACCCAGAGCGGATTCTGGATTGGGGCGGAGATTTAGGAAGATGGAGGAGAAAATGCAGGATACGTCGATGGTCACCCAGCAGCTCCTGGAGAGGATCCGCGAGCAACCGGTCATCAACTATTCGCCGTTGCCCGAGTACGATTACGATCACCTCGATTACGGCATGACACAGAGCATCGAGCGCACGCAAGGGGGTCGCTTGTGGTCCTGCTGGGTCGGCGGAGGCGACAGTTCCGCGGCGTTTCTCGTGGTCGCGTATAGCGACGATGACGGTGAACACTGGACTGAACCGTATTTCGTCGTCGATCCGCACCGCCAGGATCTGCCCTATGAGCGCTGCTCGCGGGTCGGTAACTTCTGGTGCGATCCGATGGGCCGGCTGTGGTTTTTTTTCAAGCAGTCCTTTGGGATGTTCGATGGCTGCGCCAGTAACTGGTACATCCGTTGTGATGCTCCGGACGCCGCTGAACTGGTTTGGTCAGAACCCACCTACGTAGGCATCGGAGCCTCCTTGAACAAGCCCATCGTGTTGTCGAATGGCGCCTGGATGCTTCCGGTTTCGTTGTGGGAACGGTGGCACATATCGGAACCGTTTCGCCACTGCTATCACGAGCTCGATCCTGTTCGAGGAGCGAGCGTGTTCATTTCCCCGGACCAGGGGCGCACCTGGGGCTGGCGCGGCTGCGTGATCTTTCCCGACAGCGAATTCAACGAACATATGGTAGTGGAACGGACCGACAACGTGATCTGGATGCTGTCTCGTACCATGGACGGCATCGGGGAGAGCTTCTCCACCGATTTTGGTCACACGTGGAGCAAGCCGAGACCTACGAGCATCGGTCACGTGACTTCGACTGTGCCCCGACCGCGCAGCGGAACCGGCCCGGTAGGAAGCGCCAGGTCGAGCCGCTTTCACATTCGGCGCCTGCACTCCGGGCGGCTGCTGCTGGTCAAGCATGGTACCAGGATCGACCAGGGGAGCGACCGGCGCTCGCATCTCACCGCGTATCTTTCGGATGATGACGGCGCTACCTGGAGTGCCAGACTCCTGCTCGATGAACGGCACCAGATCTCTTACCCGGACGTGGCCCTGGCGCCGGACGGCTACCTCTACGTGCAGTACGATCGCAACCGCGCCGCGGACGGCGAGATCCTGTTCGCGCGGATCACGGAGGAGGACATCGTTGCAGGAACGATCGTGTCCGCCCGATCGGCGCTGCGCAAGATCGTCAGCCGACCGCGGGGCAAGCGGCCTTAGCCTCGAACATGCCGCGCAAGATCGGTCGTCATCGCTGTTCTCCCGTCGGCTTCGCCGTGGTGCGCTCACCCAGCTCGACCGCTTTCTCCGCGAGCATTCTGCCGCCGAGCGTGGACGGAGAAATCACCTGGTCCACCCCCAGGCGGCGCACCTTGTCCACGTTCTCCTCGTCCTCGATGCGCGCCAGGATCGCATAGTGCACCTCGGGCCTGGCGTCGCGCAGATCCTTGGCGTTGACCGC
>JAAXGO010000260.1 GCA_012267425.1 Rhodothermales bacterium | reverse complement strand
AACCCTCATGAGATATTCCGAACGTAGCGTAGCGAAGTGAGGAATCTAAAGTCCTCTCATGCCAGTTGAAGACCAACAGCAGAACCTACATCACCTACACTCAACCACAAATTCCCTCTGCGGTCTCCGTGCCCTCTGCGGTGAGTCAGCGCCAGCCGATTACGCGCCCAAATCCCCCAGCCCATACCGGTCCGCCAACGCCCGCAGCTTCTCCCATGTCGATTCCTCCACCTCGATGCCGTGCTCGAGCCCCTGAAGCGTCCGCAGATGCTCGACCTCGCCCGGGTAGTACACCTCGTCGAACCCCTCGGCCGGCGGCGTGCTCTTCAGGTAGTGCGCGAACTCCGTCACCTCCTCCTTGAACGTTTCAAGCGACCGGAATGCCTCCACGTTGAACGCGGCCATGAAACAGCCGTCATTGTGTCTGCCCGTCGGGTCGACCCCGAACCCCAACCCCGTGAGTAGTCCCGAGAATATCTCGACGATGGCCGACAGCCCGTAGCCCTTGTGTCCCTCAGTCCCTCCGAGCGGCAGCACCGCGCCGCCTCGCCCAAGGTCGTTCGGGTCCGTAGTAGCATTGCCGTCCTTGTCGAGAATCCACCCCTCGGGGACCGACTGACCCCGTGCGATGGCCAGCCCGATCTTCCCCGCCGCGACCGCGCTCGTCGCCATGTCGATGAACAGCGGGCCTTCGAGATTGCTCGGCATCGCGAAGCAGATCGGATTCGTGCCCAGCCGCGCCTCTCGCCCTCCGAACGGCACCACCCCCTTCGCCGACCTCCCGGAGTCCGCCGTCATCATGCCGATCATCCCCGCCTTCGCCGCCATTATCGGGTACGCCGCCACCCGTCCGACGTGTCCCTGCCGGTACACCGTCGCCGCCGCCACGCCGCTCGCCGCCGCCTTTTCGATGATCGACTGCATGACGAGTTTCGACACGTGAAACCCGAAGCCCCAGTTGCCGTCTACAACCATCGTAGTCGGGGTCTCGCGCACCACGTCCATCGGCGCGTCGCAAACGATGTGCCCCACCTCGATGCGGTCGATGTACGTCGGTATCTGGATGATCCCGTGAGAATCGTGACCCGCGAGATTGGCCCCGATCACTCCATCGGCAACCGATTCGGCTTCGGCCTCGGTGGCCCCCGCTCCTATGAGCAGGTCTCGCGCAATCTTTTCAAGACGGTCGGCTGGTACGGTCGGCATGTTGAAAAAGCTCCTTATTCCATTGGTTTCTTCAGCACGTAGATTACAAAATTCGGCACGCGGGGCTCATCATCGAATTCGGGGTGTTCGGCCAGTTGCTCTTCAGTGGGGATCGGCTCATGCAGCGCTTCCAGCTCGAAACCCGCCTCGAGAAATGCGGATACGTAGCTTGATAACGCCCTATGCATGTAGATGAACGGTCTGCCCAACCATGGGAATAGGAATTCACGCGGCCCCTCCTCCGTGTAGTTGTCTACCGGATGGAACAGCTTGCCGGAAGAGTCTCGTATCCAGCCGACAAAGTTGATGCTGGCAGTCCGCATGGGGTGGAGATTGCAGACCACAAATCTCCCACCGGGACGAAGCACCCGGTACGCCTCTCGAATCGACCTGCGATAGCCGTGGATATCGACGAGCACGATATACGACACTGCCAAGTCGAAACTGTCGTCACTTAATCCCTCAAGGTTCTCGGCATTGCCGACGAGGTATGTTTCCTTGTCCGTCCCGAGTACATACGCCCGCTCGATCAGTGCCTCCGTCAGGTCGATCCCGGTCATCACCGCGCCTCGCTCGGACAATATACGGCAGAACCGGCCCTCGCCACAGCCGATGTCGATGACCTTCTCACCGGAAACGTCTCGCAGCGCATCCAGCATCCACGAGTCGAGCATACCTGTGCGGGCGACTTGGTCCGTCTCGATCCAGTTCTCCGCCGCCTCCATCCACTGGGCGCGAAGAAGTGCATTGAGTTCCGTGCCGCTCATTTCGAGGTTGCGCAATTGGCAAGGGGCATACTGCTAGGCTCCTAATCCGTTGATTTCCTAAGTATGTAGATTATGAAGTTGGGGACGCGAAGTTCATCGTCAAATTCAGGATGTTCTACCAACTGCTCATCGGATGGAACCGGCTCATGCAGCCCTTCCAGCACGAAGCCCGCATCTAGGAATGCGGACACGTAGCTCGAAATCGTTCTGTGCATGTTGATGAAAGGCCCTCCCCACCACAAGAACTCACGCGGACCTTCCTCCGTGTAGTTGTCCACCGGATAGAACAGTTTCCCGGAAGAGTCACGGATCCACCCGACTATGTTGTTGCTGGCAGTCCGCATCGGGTGGACGTTGCAGACCACAAAACTGCCGCCGGGACGAAGCACCCGGTACGCCTCCCGAATCGATCGGCGATAGTCCAGCAGATCGACGAGCACAATGTACGACACCGCCAAATCGAAGCTGTTGTCAGCCACCCCTTCAAGGTTCTCCGCATCCCCTTGCAGGTACGTTTCCTTGCCGCTACCGAGTTCCCGCGCCCTTTCGATCAACGGCTCCGTAAGGTCGATTCCGGTCACCGTCGCGCCTAGCTCGGACAGCAGCCGGCTAAACCGGCCCTCCCCGCAGCCAATGTCGATCACCGACTTCCCGGACACTTCCCCCAGCGCGCCCAGCATCCACGAGTCGAGCATACCCGTGCGGATGGACTGGTCGGTCTCGATCCAGTCCTGCACCGCCTCCGTCCACTGGGTGCGGAGCCGTTCTTGGAGTTCCATGAGTCTCCATTTCACTTGCGTACAGCGTAATATCGACGATAATACGAAACCTGAACATTATACGGCCCCGATGAGGCCCACGACAGGAGGTTCACCAACGTGAGTGAACGCGAGATCAACATCACCGTAGGGCAAGTGACGGTGAGCGCTGCCCTCAACGACACCGAGACCGCCGCCGCGATATGGGACGCCCTGCCAATCGAGGCGTCCGCCAACACCTGGGGAGACGAGATATACTTCGGCATCCCCGTCTCCGCAGGTGAAGAGTTGGGACAGGAGGTCGTCGATCTCGGTGACCTGGGCTACTGGCCGCCCGGCAGCGCCTTCTGTATGTTCTTTGGCCCCACACCCATGAGCCGTGGCGACGAAATCCGTCCCGCCAGTCCCGTCACTGTAATCGGCAGGATGCACGGCGACGTAACGGTCCTCAAACGAGTCCCGTCCGGCGCTTCTGTCCTCATCGAGCGAGCCTAGACCCATTCGGTTGGAACCAACGCCTGTTTGAATTTGGCGAGAGAGGCCGACAACCATTAATCTATTATGTGGGCGAGAAAACCCCCTCTCCCGTTCGCGGGAGATAGAGCCTGCCCTGTACTTGATACGGGGGCTGGGGTGAGGGTAAAAGGCCCAATTCACCACCCATAGGAATACACGAACATGACGAGATTCAGCGAAACACTCCGTGATCGCGCCTCCAGGATTTGGGAGCAGGAACATAACCACCCCTTCGTCGTCGAGTTGGGAAACGGCACCCTGCCTCTTGAAAAATTCCAGTGGTACATGAAGCAGGACTACCTGTTCCTGATCGACTTCTCCCGGGTCATTGCCCTGGCCGTTGCCAAGGCCGAGACCCTCGAAGACATGGGCTGGTTCGCGCGACTGCTCCACGAGACCCTGAATACGGAGATGTCGCTCCACGTCAGCTTCTCCAAGGACTTCGGCATATCCGAGGACGAGCTCCTCGCGACTCGACTGTCGCCGACTACGCTCGCATATACCGGCCACATGCTTTCGAACGCGCACTCCGGCACGATTGCGGAAATCGCCGCGACGCTGCTCCCGTGCTCCTGGGGATACGCCGAAATCGGTCAGGCACTCGAGGCGCGTGGCAAACCGGCGCACCGGCCCCTCTACTGCCGGTGGATCGAAATGTACAGCTCGACGGAATTCGGAGAGCTGGCCGAATGGCTTCGTTCATTTATGGACAGGACCGCGCTCGGACTTTCGGATGCACAGCGGGAGCGACTGGCGGAGATATTCGTCACGAACAGCAAGTACGAATACCTCTTCTGGGACGCCGCATACCGGATGGAGGACTGGCCCGTCTAGTTCGCAACTGATTTCGAAATGCTTCATAGGCGTGCTTGAATGATATGATACGAATACCGTCAGAAAATTCCTATAAAATACCCTTAACCGCACTTTCCTTGAATTAACAGAACGTTTGCTCCCGACAATTTGCCTTCAATGAGGATAAGACGTAGGGACGGTGTGTCGAATTCGTGCTCCAATCGATATTCCTCGTAAAGATTCACTCATTTGCCTTGACAACGAATTTCGTAACGGAGTATCATGCTGTCCTTAGTAAGTATACTGATTTCGTAACCTCGAGCTCAATAGAAGAAGGAGGTGACTCAAATGGTTTCATTCAAAGCATGTCCTCGGTGCAGCGGGGATGTAGTAACCAAGATGGATATGTACGGGCGGTACAACGAGTGCCTCCAGTGCGGACACGCCGTAGACCTCCCGACTCAGCGTGCCGTATTCAACTGGACTAAGGGCCGACTTAAGCCGGGTCGCCCTCGCAAGGACGCCGCACGGAGAGATGCTGCATAGTTTGAACGGCTAAAACATCAGACGCAAACGAGACAGCACCCCGGCGGACAGGGTGCTGTCTTCACGTCAGATGACAATCGAAAAGCCAAAAGTTGACAGGGGGCTCGTATCCCTGTACGTTAATTCCGGCATGATAATTCATGTCATATAGTTCACGCTTAGGAGGTGACAGAAAATGGAAACGTCAGTCTTGGACCCAAAGCCCGCCACGGATTTGGCAGTCGCGGAGATGCCCCAATGCAGCCACCAGTGGATGATCGACTCGCCCAACGGTCCCCAGAGCAGGGGCGAGTGCCGCCTCTGCGGTGCCGAGCGATACTTCCAGAACTACATCGAGGGCTCCAGCTGGGGCTATAATGTAACCCTCGACCAGCTTCGCGGTGACAACAACCGCCTGCCGGTGAACACTCCGGAACGCTCCAAGACAACCCTCGCAGAGGAACTCTAGTCGCCCCAACAAGGGATTCATGGACTCCGCGGTCGTTATCCGGTCGCGGAGTCTTTTCGTTTCCCCGGAACTCCGCGATCATTAACGAAAGAGATCGTAAGTTCTCTCTCTCACCAATTCCCTTGCACCCCCATCCCCCGGCACGTAGCGAATCCCTCGTGCGATAGCGACCGGCACCCGGTCGACCTTCCCCATAACCAACTCCGATGCCGCGGCCACCTCGTCGGCCACGGCGATTCTCGTCACCGTCATCACCTTCGACTGTGCGTCCTCCTGTCCACGGTAGTCGATGAACGGTTCCATCCCCGCGACGCCTATTGCAAAGTTCACGTGCCCCTCTCGCCAGGCTCGCCCGAACGTATCGGTGATGATGACTGCCAGTTCTGCGAGCCCCGTCATGCTCTTAAGACGTTTCATCAGTCGCCGAGCCGATCCATCCGGGTCTTCGGGAAGCAGCGTAACCGATTCTTCCCCGGCGACATTCGATGAGTCTATTCCCGAATTCGCACAGATGAACCCGTGTGGTGTCTCCGTTATCAGTATTCCCCGGTCCGAGTCCATTCTGACTATCTCGACACTCTCTAGAAGCACCAGCTCCACAAGCCGTGGGTCGCGCCCGGCCCCCTCGGCGAATTCACGCGCGAAGTCGGACGGCTCGACGGTAGCCAGATCCACCGTCCGTCCCTCCGCCTTTGAGACCACCTTCTGCGTTACAACCACGATGTCACCGCTCTTCAGCGCGGTGCCTTGCGCCTTCAACGCGTTCGCGATCGATCCCGCCAGGTCATCGCCCTCGGTTATCTCCGGTATCCCGGCAATCCCTATGAAGCGTGTCTCGTGGATGCCTGATGTTGGAGAAATGGAATCGTTCGTCATGCTGGGCGTTATATCACCGGGCACCTTGCCGGTCAACGGCCCAACCCCATCGCCGTGATATACTCGAACCCTACCTTTCGTACAAGAAAAGCAGACCGTCATGCAGCTCTTGAGAAGCCTCCTGTTCGTGCCCGGCAACCGGCCCAATATGCTTGAGAAAGCTATTGGACTGAGCCCCGACGCCGTCATACCAGACATGGAGGACTCCGTCCCGATGACCGAAAAGGCGAATGCGCGCGAGATGGTCGCATCTTTCCTTCCAAGGCTTGCTGAGGCAGGCCATCAAATCATCCCGCGAGTCAACGGCCTCAACACCGGCCTCATGGAAGACGATCTCGCCGCCATAGTCGGTCCACACATAGCCGGCGTCTCGGTCGGCAAAGTCGGCGGCGCAAACGACGTACGTCAAATCGCCGATACGGTCGGCCGCAGGGAAATCGCGGTCGGAGTCCCTTTCGGAAGCACCTCCTTGGTGCTCTGGGTCGAGACCGCAAGCGCCATAGTGAACGCCTTCTCGATCTGTCGGGCATCGAAGCGCGTCATAGCCGTCGCGTTCGGCGGTGAAGACCTCACCAACGACATGGCGATACCCCGGACGGAGTCTGAAGAGGAGATTGCCTACCCACGCAGCCTTGTGGCCGTATCGGCTAGGGCTGCAGGAGTGCTGGCTCTGGAGACTCCTTATTTCAACTACAAGGACGACGAGGGACTGCGACGAAATTCGACGGCCTCCCGCAATCTCGGATTCCGCGGCCGCTTCGCCATCCACCCATCTCAGATCGAAGACGTCAACGCCTCGTACATGCCCTCCGAAGACGAGATCGAGCAGGCCCGCCGCGTCGTCGCCGCCTTCGACGAAGCCGAAGGACGTGGCAGTGCCGCCACCTCCCTCGACGGTAAGGTGATCGACGTTCCTGTCGTAGAACGCGCCCGCAAAGTTCTTGCAGTCGCACAATCCACCCCCTGCTAGTATCTCGAGAACCCATCAATGGACAAGATAATTCTCAGTGGCATGGTCTTCTACGGGTTCCACGGCATGAGCGAGGCCGAACAGGAGCTCGGACAGAGATTCGACGTCGACCTCGTCGCGCAGCTCGACTTGTCAAGGGCGGGCGCTTCCGACATGCTCGAAGACACCATCAGCTATACCCACCTCTACCGCACCGTCAAGGAGATCGTGGAAGGTCCCAGCCGCAAACTCCTTGAAAACGTCGCGGAGACGATAGCCCAAAGGATTCTCGCTGAGTCAAGCATCGCCTCCGTACAGGTGACGGTAAAGAAGCCCAAGGTCCCCATGAAGGGCAGCGTCCTTGACTATGCGGCCGTCGAGATTGTGCGAAACCGCCAGGACTATCCCGCGATCTAGACTTATACTTGGGACGTTCCTATTCGGCCGGATCACCGGAACTGGTGTTCTCTGCAGTTCCATCACGATTGAACTCAAATCGCCACGACTGCTACAATGCCGTCCACTTTAAAGGAAGGGGAGGGACGCCATGCCCGTAGTTACCATTCAACTGCTCTCAGGCAGGTCTAAGGACCAGAAGACCAAAATAGCGAAGGCGGTCACGGACGCGCTCGTAGACATTGCAGGCGCAAGGCCCCAGGGCGTTCAGGTCATCTTTGATGATGTGGAAAAGGATGATTGGGCGAACGCCGGAGTCCTAATGTCGGACAAGTAATCCACGCCGGTGTTTGAGCGGCCGATGCCACGGCCATATCGTAAGCAAACATGGTCGTCGCCCCGTCAGCCATGTGGTTCGTGGCGTTTCGACGCCCGCATCGTAATTGACACTCGGAACGTAGCTCCTTTATAGTTGACCTACGGTTTGGCAACGTAGCTCAGTCGGTTAGAGCGGGCGCTTCATAAGCGCTAGGTCACTGGTTCGAGTCCAGTCGTTGCCACCACCGGAACGACCGTAACGCTCGCCCAGGGTTCAAGATCGGTCGCGCCGGGCGCAACGCGAGGAGTCGGGCGGTTAGCTCAGTGGTCAGAGCGCTTGCTTCACACGCAAGAGGTCCGAGGTTCGACCCCTCGACCGCCCACCAATCGGGCAAGCGGAGGAGTCGGGCAAACGTCGAAATCATGCCGAAGTGGCGGAATTGGTAGACGCGCTACATTCAGGATGTAGTGCCCGAAAAGGGCGTGTGGGTTCGAGTCCCTCCTTCGGCACCAAAAGTCAAAGTATGAGGTCGCGCCTGCCAAGGCTCCACACAGTCTGGTGGGCGGCTTTGGAGACGCGCGCTTGTAGCTCTGATGGATAGAGC
>JAAXGO010000259.1 GCA_012267425.1 Rhodothermales bacterium | reverse complement strand
GGCTATGCCAGCGCCGTTGCTTGCCGTCTGTCGTGCCGTACGCGGGACTGAACCGCGGAGTGGAACTGCACCGCGTCTTCGAAGTCGGCGATCTGATCATCCATCGCCAGATTGACGCGGTTGGTCGTGGTGCCGTGCGGGTGATCCGCTACGCAAAGACGTTCCGAACCACAGGAGTGCTGCCTCGCCATCCTTACGCACGATGTCGTTTACCTGTCGACTGTGCCGGATACCATTGCGAACCTCGGCCAATTGAGTGAATCGTACAGCCGTGGTCTCCTTGCTGTGGAACCGTGCCGCAAACCTCTGCCATAAAGCCTTGCTCGAGATCGTATCTTGCAACTCCCGCAGGTCGGCGAATTCCAACCGGGCGGAGAGCGGGTGGTACGCTTTCATGTCGAAGCCGGGAGTCATCCGAAGCGCTCTTCGAAGACGCTCCTTGATCTTCTGTTGCACGTGGCCGGGCAGGAGGCCAGGATCGTCTTGCAGCTCCGCGGCGATGAGTTGCCGCAGTCTCAGTTCCACGTCCTCGATGTGCGCATCGAGTTCCCGGAGTCGAGGAGGCAGATCCAGACGTGACTTTACCAGCAGGTCCTCTATGGCGTCCTGAATGGTGCGTTGACGCTCCCTCAGAAACGTCTCGAAATCTTGCGGAGTAAAAGGATCTGTGAGCAGGACCTCGAACGCGGTCGGAGAAACGAAATGGCTTTCGAGAATGCTTCGCACGGTGTCCTCGTCAGTGGCGGCGACGAGTTCGGGCAGGTACTGGTTCGGTAGTCGACTCCGAATGACGCTGCGGTTCGTGGTTCCGGTCAGGGGCGTACGATTGAGGATACTGTCAGTCCGTCGCCCCAGGCTATTCTGTCTGCCCCAAGCCTGAGGTATAATGTGATGGTCGTCCAACTCGTCATGCTGCGGAACGTTACCGGTACGCCAGTCGCGCGCGCCGGCAAGCACCAACAGGTTGAAGATTCCGTTGTACACGGAGGTGCCGCTGCGCGTTTCGCGCATCAGGTCGATGGAGCGAGACCGCTCCCGGAACTCTGCTATCAATGCGGGTTCGGCTGCGTCGTCCTCGAAACACGATTTCAGGTCGAGGTAGTCGCGGGCGCTGGTGGATTCGACTGCGCCCGAATAGCGGTTGAGAAAGACACTTGCCCAGTACCAGTGCCGGATTTTCCGTTGCGCGTCCATCTGGCTGAAGGCTGGCAGGTTGCGTGCCTCAGTCTGCAGTGCGGCAAAGGCGGGAAGAATGGATACGTACGGCAAGAAGCGGGACGCGATCGCTCCGAACTCCTGCGGATGGCGAAGCAGGTCGATGGCTTTCTCCAAGGCGTAGACCGCTTCGCTCCAGCGACGCTCGAAGCCGCCCGTATCCGCTACCAACACCTCTCTGCGTAAGGAGCCGTTGGGTTCCCGTTTCTGCCTCTCCTGCCCCGGCAGCAGGAAATAGAGATACTTCGGTGAGCAGTACCCTTGGCGCAAGATCGACATGACCTGCAAGACATATACGTTCATCCGCTCCGTGTTGACGAAGTTCAAACGCTGCTTTGCGGCGCGCCACAGGTAGCGCAATTGCAGTCCCTTGGGACGCAGCATGGCGTTGATCAAATCGAACACGTCGAGTCGAACACCGCGACTGTTCACTTGGGTAAATATGTCGCATACCCTGTCCAGTGGTAGATCCCGATCGAGTTCGATGAAAGCGATCTGATACTGCTCGGTGATATCTCGGAGGTGTTCTCCGAAAGCACGAGAGTTGCGAGCACTGTGGCGCGCCTTCCGTTCCGCCTCTCGGTCTCCATTCTCGTGGAAGGTTCCGGCTTGGCCTTGCCAGTAGCGTTCGTAGCCCTGCGCCCAGTCAGCCAGCGCCCAACCCGTTTCTCCGATAACCGACAGCGGGAACATGTGTTCTCGATACTGTCTGTCCCGATCTTGGATCAGGTTTTCGCCGCGTTGGGTCCAGTCATAGATGAAGGCTTCGTCGTACGCTTCCTCCATGAACTTGTCGACGCGTATGAAATAGCGGAACCGGTTGGCCCGCTTGGGTGCCGGTGCATCCGGTGCCATGAAAGCATAGTACATAGCGGTGAGACGCTGTTGGCCGTCCAGCACGATGTACTCGCGAGTGTCATTGTCGTCACTGAAGCCATAGATGCGTTCGCACGCCAATGCGTCGAAGTTCTCCGCCTTTCCCTTCCACAGCAGCAGACTGCCGATATAGTAGTCACGAAAGATCGAACTCATCAGCGCGTTGATATCCGATGGTTGCCACTCGAAGTCACGTTGGAAATCGGGGATGACGAATCGCCCTTCGCGCAAACGGCTGACCAAGGTAGTCAAACTGACGTGGTCAGGTTTTTGTGCATCTTTCATGTGCGGCCTCACGTTCCAGAGACGCGGTCAAATCGTCCGGCAGCTTGACGGTTAGCGTCTTCATCCCCGCTACGGTACTATCAATCCGCCGAGAGGGCCATACCGTAGATGTGCGACGCAGATCAGGTGTAGGGGTCGGCGGCGTCGCGTAGGCCGTCGCCGACGAAGTTGTAGGCCAGCACCGTGGCCACGATGAACAGGCCCGGGATGAACAGCCACGGCGCCAGCGCCACGCTGCGCACGTTCTGCGCGCTCTGCAGCAGCGCTC
>JAAXGO010000258.1 GCA_012267425.1 Rhodothermales bacterium | reverse complement strand
CGACCGCTCGCCTCGGCAGCGTGGTTCACGCTGCCGAGGAGCTGGAGGTGTCGTCCCCCGCAATCAGCCGACACATCGGTAAGCTGGAGAGCGCACTAAACGTTCGCTTATTCGAACGAAAGGGCCGAGGACTTGTACTAACTAGAACCGGTGAAGACTATTTTTCCTCTGTTCAGCCGTCGATTCAAAGTCTGCGTGCCGCAAGTAACAAACTTCACGCCGAAAACACGATCGTGACGATAGGCTGTACGCAGACCGTTTCGGTCATGATCTTGCTTCCACTCTACGCGAGGCTGAAGCGGCTTCTGGACGAAAGCATCGATCTTCGCATACTGAACTGCGAATACGACATGCTTGCCTCGCTGTTGCCGGTGGGTGTCGACGTGCTCTTCGAGTATTCGGCCGTTCGCCGCAATCAGTATTCGGAGAGGCTGTTAGATGAAGAAGTCGTTCCAGTGGCCTCGCCCTCCTATTTCAAGCGCTTCAGGCGGGAGCTGGCCAAGCATCCCTCTCAATGGCTGGGCTTGCCCCGTTTGGACTGGACAGCGACGGGAGCGGGTTGGACAACGTGGGAGGCATGGTTCAAGTCACAGAACTGCCAGCCTCCGGAGGCCCCGATCGAAAATCACGAAATTTACTTTCACTTGACGGACGCTGCGGCAAGAGGACAGGGACTCGCTCTGGGTTGGAATGGCTATTTGAACAGCGATTTCGAGACTGGCCGTCTCATTCCAGTTCGTGATGAATGGTTGCAGACGACAAGCGGCCTCTACGCCTTTCTGACAACGGCGGGACAAAGGAACCCCAGTGCGAGACGTTTTCTAACGGTGCTCGCCAGCCTGGCAAGAGAACTGAGAGTGGGAAGCAAAGAATTAAGGGGCATTAGAGAGCGGTGGGCAAGCCCGCAGCCCGAAGTGACACTGCATCGATCCGATGCACCGGGCAAAGACGGTTTGACGACGATGTAGAGTCGATTCCCAGTGCAATCATTGTGACAAATGGGTGCGGCCAAAAGGGACGATCGGGTCAGTATCCGAACTGTTGGCGTCAGGACGGATAAATCTCGCGGCGCAAGGCGTCCGCGAGCGCGGCCACCACG
>JAAXGO010000257.1:918-6381 GCA_012267425.1 Rhodothermales bacterium | reverse complement strand
GAGGGCTCGATTCGGAGGATATATCCGTCCGATCCTCCGACGGCGACCTCATTATCGGTGAAGTCAGCACCAGACACATTGTAGCCAAGACATCGGACGGCGATATCCAGACTGGCACACTGTCGGGCGACACGATTACAATCGAAACATCGGACGGCGACGTGCATGTGCGAGGGCTCGATTCGGAGGATATATCCGTCCGATCCTCCGACGGCGACCTCATTATCGGTGTCGTCAGCACCAGACGCATTGTAGCCACTACGTCGGACGGCGACGTGCGTGTAGCCGATCTTTCGGGCAATGCCGAGCTGCGGACGGCGGACGGCAATCTTAATCTCAGGCGGATCGACGGAGACTCTGTCAGTGCCATCACCTCAGACGGCGACATTCGGGTTGGCAGCATTCGCGGCCGGGCAGTGCTCAGGACGGCCGACGGCAGCGTTTTCGTTGAGGAGCTTGCGACAACCACGAGCACCGTGCACGCCTCCGACGGCATCATTGACCTGTCCAAAGTAGACGGCGACGTGACTGTGTCGGGCTCGGATACCGACATCCACTTGGATCTGCGTGCACCCGGCGGTATCAAAGTCACATCTTCGTCGGGTAACATTGAAATCAGGGCACCCCAAAAATGGGCTGCCGACGTGTATCTCCGTGGTGACGACGTGCATGTCGGGTCCCTATTCGACCTGCAGGAAGATTTCCGCAACGACAGCGTCGTGCAAGGCACAATAAATGGCGGTGGCAAACTCTTGTCGGTCCATGCCAGTGACGGCAGTGTCGCGCTCCGGAACAAATAGGCACGTTTCAGGTGCGTTCGACCGCCACGGCGGTTCCTCCTCCCGTCCCATGGCAAAGTGTTGCAATTCCGCGGTGCGCATCGTGCCGGCTGAGGGCGCATAGCAGCGTCACAAGAATGCGGGCTCCCGAGCAGCCGATGGGATGGCCGAGTGCGATGGCTCCTCCGTGGACGTTCAGTTTGTCATACGCAACGCCAAGTCGGCGGTGGAAAAGCACGCTGCTGACCGCAAACGCTTCATTGTTCTCGTAGAGATCGACATCATGCGCCGACAAGCTGACATTGTTCAGTAGCGTGCGTACCGCGTCAACCGGCGCCTCCAGAAACCGCCACGGCTCACGGGCAGCCCAAGAACCAGCAATAAGGCGCGCAATTGGCTTGAGCCCGTGCGCACTTACGAAGTCGCCACTCGCGATCACAAGAGCCGCCGCTCCATCACTAATCTGACTGCTGTTGCCGGCTGTCAGCGCGCCGTCTTTGCGGAACGCAGGGCGTAGTCTCGAGAGCGTCTCCCGTGTCGTGTCGGGCCGGATACCTTCGTCATGCCGTAATTCGTGCGTCTTTCCTCGTATTCGACAAGTGATCGGTACGATTTCGCTTGAGAAAGCGTCTTCTTGCGTTGCTTTGTGTGCGCGTTCGTGAGAAGCCGCAGCGACCTCGTCCAATGCGCCTCGCTGAATGCCTGCTTCTTCGATAAGCCGTTCGGTTTGCTCGCCCATTGACTCACCGGACATCGGGTCCGACAAGCCGTCTCGATACAGTACATCCCGGACCGGTTCCCGGTCTCCCGGAACGTACTTGTATCCCCATCGTGCGGCGGACGAAAGAAAAAACCCAGCACCCGACATAGACTCAACACCGCCGGCCAGCATTACTTCCGCCTCGCGGGCCCGTATCATCGAGGAGGCTGTCATGACACTCATCATGCCCGATGAACAGACCATGTCGACTGCGAGCGCATCCACATGCAGCGGAATGCCCGCCTTGATCGCTGCCTGACGGGGTACAAGCTGCCCATGCCCTGCGCGGAGCACGTTGCCGAAGACGATCAGATCGAGCGAGTCTCCGTCTACGCTCGCACGATCGAGCGCTGTCCGCATTACCGGAGCGGCCAGATCCGCCGGGCCTACCTCTTTCAGGGATCCGCCAAAACGCCCGATAGCCGAACGTACCGCCGACAGAATGTAAACGTCACGCATAACCAGTGGTCTCGATCATTGGCTCAAGGAAGGAAAGCATCTCAGCCACATCGGTCGTCGGGCGTTCGCACTGATAATCCCGACAGACGTAAGCCGTTGCGGAATCACGGTGCGTAGTATAGGCCTCAAGAAACGGCACGACCCTGATGAGGTCGTTCCCGCATACGACGTGCACGACCATGTCCGGCACGTCGTATGCATCGAGGGCCGAGAGCATCGCCTGCGTGTCGGCGGCCATAGGGTCTCCCGCCACTACAACCTGGACGGATGGTTCAAGTCCGAACTCGATCGCCGAAAGCATTGCCGTGAATCCGGCAGGCCGGGCTCGTATCCCCTTTGCAAAGAACTGGAAGATATCGGATGCCGCCGAGTAGTATGCTGATCTTCCGGTCAGGCGCGACAGTCTCATCAGGTTCATCGCCATGACCGAATTGCCGGACGGAAGCGCCCCGTCGTACGCATCCCTCGGCCGCACAATGAGGGCTTCGGCGTCGGATGCAGTCAAAAAGAATGCCCCGTCGCCGGCAAAATACTCGATACACGTGTCGGTCAACCGAATTGCCATCTGCAGATAGTCCGCTCGGTGCGTGCTGCCGTACAGTTCGAGAAGGCCCGAAACGAAAAACGCATAGTCGTCCAACATTCCCTGGATTCCCGCCTCTCCATCTCTGAAGCGGTGAAAAAGGCGTTCGCCTCGGAGCATGGTTTGACCTACGAACGCGGCGGCCTCTTCGGCGGCTTTGGTATAGTCAGGCCGGCGCAGGACACGCCCCGCACGCGCTAGCGCGGCTATCATCAGGCCGTTCCAATCGGTTAGTACCTTGTCGTCCAAGAGCGGTCGCACGCGTCTGCTGCGATGGGCCAACAGGAGCGTACGAGCCTCTTCTAAACCGTCTTCGTCTGTCCTATTGCGAAGGAACAGAATATTCTCGCCCGTGCGGCGCCGAGTTGCTTCCTCCAGAAAATTGCCTTCCGCCTCGATATTGTATGCACACAC
The DNA here is from genome assembly GCA_012267425.1 of Rhodothermales bacterium. Lineage (GTDB taxonomy): Bacteria > Bacteroidota > Rhodothermia > Rhodothermales > Bin80 > Plut-88865. The sequence goes on along the minus strand of JAAXGO010000257.1, from coordinate 3,386 downwards.
TACGCGGCTCGAGAGCTCCGGGCCGAGGACCTCTTCCAGTTCGCTTTGGTGCCATACATAGAATTTGCCCTCCCGCCCCTCACTGTCAGCATCTTCGGCGCAGCAGAATCCGCCATCCGTGCTACGAAGATCACGCAGTACGTACGTAATCGTTTCGCACGCTGTCTGCATATATTCCGGCTTTTTCGTCGCCCGATACGCTTCCACGCAGGCGAGCACCGCCATGGCCTGATCGTACAGCATTTTCTCGAAATGCGGCACCTTCCATTCCCTGTCGGTGGAATACCGGTGGAATCCGAAACCGACATGGTCGAAGATGCCACCGAGGCGCATGTGTCCAAGCGTTTTCTCGACCATCTGGAGGGCATCGTTCTTCTCGGTGCGCCTCCAGTACCGGAGCAGAAATAGCAGCGTATGCGGCGACGGAAACTTCGGAGCCGACCCGAATCCGCCGTGCACCGGATCAAACGTCCGCTGCAGGTGCTCGAACGCGTCCTCGAGATCCCTTTCCGTAGGGTCGCCACCACGCGTGTCCACCTGCATACCCTGCCGCAGCGCGTCAGTAATAGCCCGCGCGTTGCTTTCAACTTCGTCTCGCGACTGACGCCAGGCGTGCTGCACCCGCGGTATAAGGTCTACCATCCCGATTCGCCCGTACCGGCTCAGACGCGGTATGTATGTACCTGCCCAGAGTGGCTCTCTGTCCGGCGTCATGATGATCGTAAGCGGCCATCCGCCGCTTCCAGTCAGCATCTGACAAACGGTCATGTAGATGCTATCCAAGTCCGGCCTTTCTTCGCGATCCACCTTGACGTTGACGAAGGCCTGGTTCATGAGTTGGGCCACCGCCGGGTCTTCGAACGACTCGTGTTCCATGACGTGACACCAGTGGCAGGTTGCGTATCCGATGGACAGAAAGACCGGTACGTCGCGCAGCTTGGCTTTTACGAATGCTTCATCCGACCAGGCCCACCAGTCGACGGGGTTGTCCTTATGCTGCAGCAGGTATGGACTGCGTTCGCTGCTCAGACGGTTGCCCATGGCCAAATGTCTCTCTGCCGAGGTCGCTCTAATGCGCTTGGGCCGCGCTTGTAGCAGGTGATAGTCGGTGAAGTAGGTACCGTTCCCAGCCCCACTCGGTCACATCGTGGACACTCGGGCGGACATGATAGCCAATCGTGCCAGCGACCGCCTGACCGACTGCGGGCATGTCATGCGTCGGCAGGCCGGTGCCGCCGAGGAGACGATACACGAGATCTGCGTGCTTGGTGCCCAGAAACTTGCCGCTCGGATTCGCCCATAGATCATCTTCGGCACTCGCGACGTAGACGGACACGGCGCAGAGAGGGCGATCAGCATATGCTGATCGCAGGGCAGTGCGGCCTCATCGTCATTGAATCGATTGAAACTGTCACTTAAAACCAATGCGAAAAGGCCCGGTTGTTCCGCGCGACCGTTCCGCCGTAGTGTCGTCGCGAAAGCGCCGCCCCTTCACAGCCCGAATTGTTTGCAATCACGATCGTAAACCTCGTGTCTGTCGCCCCGGCCCAGAGCGCCGTCTTGCCGAGCCGGCAATGTCCCATGACAGCAATTCGGTCTATCTCCTGATCAGTCCCCAGGCCCAAGCCCCGATACTGCCCCATTCGGCGGCCTGCTGCATTTGTCCTTAATTCGTAGAAAAGAGGATGGATGCCGTTTTGGTAGTAAGCCTATGGATGATCCGATCATCTAGACAGGTTCAGTGGTGTATATAACTAGCTTTATTATATTGAGTTATGGAGACTTCGGGAGTTCGCTAAGATCTGCCGCTGTTTCCTGCCAGCCCCTTGCATCCACCAAACGGTGGCTGATATAATGGTGGGTATGACGCTCTCGTTACGACCTCCGAGACGCAAGCCGCGCGGCCAGCGTCCGCGCGACGCGCTCACGCCCGCCTTTGTCCACAACGTAAGCCAGGGCCGCCGGGCGCTAACTTGGACGACAGATCTACCTATAAGATCAGGAGAAGATGCAACCGTGAGAGGAAACGCGTTACGCGTTGGGGCAGTCTGTGCACTCGTGGCTTCGAACGGTGGGACATGACGATGTTCCGGCCCTTTCAGGGGAGCCTCTTCGCCGAGGGATTCCTTCGAGAAGCGATCACGGAGCTTCCCGATTGGCAGGATGTGCCGGCATCGGCCCTCGACGACCTTGAAGCGGCGTTGCAGGCCCGGTTCGACCGCTTCCCCACGGATCTGTTACCCAACGAGAGCCAGACCGAGGAGGACCTGATCTGGCCGGTGTTGAAGCGACTCGGGTGGACAGCCCATCTCAGGCAGCAGAACCTGTCGCCAGTCGGTCGCCAAGACGTGCCGGACGGCTTGCTGTTCGCGGACGGTGCCGCCAAGGACCGCGCCAACCGTTTCGCCGACGAGTGGAAGCGCTACGGGCACGGTTTGGCCATCGTCGAGTCCAAGCGATGGCTGCGG
>JAAXGO010000257.1:0-881 GCA_012267425.1 Rhodothermales bacterium | reverse complement strand
GGCCCCTCGATCGTCGTTCGGGGCGGCGGGGCGAGGAGACCGCACCATCGACGCAGATGCTGCGTTACCTCCGGCGCGCCGACGACCTGACAACTGGCAAATTGCGGTGGGGAATTTTGACAAACGGCGCCCGTTGGCGCTTGTACTACGCCAGGGCTCGGTCGGTCTCCGAGCAGTTTTTCGAGATTGATCTTGCCACGGTTCTCGATACTCCGAGCCACGGCGGCGAGGCCATCCCGGCTGATGCGCGGCAACACTGGTTGAAGGTGTTCTATTTGGTGTTCCGGCGGAATTCCTTCCTACCACCCAGTTCCGCCGACGACCAGACCTTTCATCTGCGGGCGATTGCAGAAGGACGCTTCTATCAAGAACGAGTTGCCAGCAATTTGTCGACGCTTGTGTTCGAGCAAGTCTTTCCGGACCTGGTCCGGGCGCTTGCCAAGGCCGATCCCGATGCCCCGCTGGACGAGGTTCGAGACGCGGGGCTGGTCGTGCTGTACAGGCTCCTTTTCGTGCTTTTCGCCGAAGACCGCGATCTCTTGCCAGTCCGCGACAGCCGCTACGACGACTACGCGCTCCGGGACCGGGTGCGCGGCGACATTGGGCGCCGTAAGGATGAGGACGACGTGTTCTCAATCGCGGCGGCGCGCTATTGGTTCGCGTTCGACGACCTCTGCCGAGCCATCGACCAAGGGGATGCCTCGATCGGTCTTCCTCCCTACAACGGGGGGCTGTTCGACCGCGATGGCGCACCCCTGTTGAAGCGTGTAAGGCTGGGCGACGTGGTGATGGCCGACGTCATCGATGCACTGTCGTTCGAACAGACGCCGCTCGGACGCCGCTACATCAACTACCGCGATCTCGGCGTCCAGCAACTCGGT
>JAAXGO010000256.1 GCA_012267425.1 Rhodothermales bacterium | reverse complement strand
CGTGAATTGTACCCAGTAGGGTACACTCCATATTCAGCCTATATCACAGCATCACAGGCACTTACTATCTCATAAGCTGTCGAACTTCAGAATAGAGTGCCGCGGAAGGCAGTGGTTCCGGACACATAGATGTGTTGCCCAACACGCACAGCCCGGGCGTATCCGGCCAGGGACTCCCAAGGATTGTCTGTTGAGACCGAACGCCGCGCCATTTTCGGACGGTGGCTACGCGCCTTCCCTCACCTGCTCCACGTGGTGGAACAGTCTCCACGCGCTTACGCCGATAAACCAGCTGCACAAAGCGGCCGCGACGGCTCCTTGCACGGCGTGGGCGGGATGCTCGACCGAATGCCCGATGAGCATGTCAGCCGCGAGGGCCACGCTGTCGACCGTCAGAGCGATTGCCAGAAGAGCGAGTCCCAGTGCCGTATACACCAGCGAACGACTCCAGAGTGGCCGTCTGAGGGCCAGAATCCCGATGGCTACAAAGGCTATCCCGAACAGGGCGGGAACGAGCCGAGGGGCAGGTGTAGTCTGCCATGCAGTCAGGGCGTACGTTCCTGCACCGAGGATGGTCAGCAGCGTACCAAGAAGCAGGATACTGCGGGCTGCGGCCAGTCTGATGTCCATGTTGGAGTGGAAGCGCTTTCAGTACCGGGCCGGTAAGCTATTCCAAAAAGCACTTCCTACGGACTACCTGGATGCGAAACAGCGGTGAATTGTGCAAGCTGCCGTCAGAGCATAACGAAGCGCTCCAGTCTTGTCAGCTCGTCGTCATCGACGTATTTGCCGATTTCGCGCCTGAATTGCTCGATGTTCACGTACGGCCGGTATTCCTTGAATTCGTGCAGCAGGCGCCGCCCGACGCCCGGAATGCTCAGGATGTGTTCGTCCGTTGCCGTGTTCAGGTTTAACGGTACGAACACGTATTGCCCCAAGCGTGCGACCTCGTCGTCATCGACGTATTTGCCGATTTCTCGGCGGAATTGCGCGATCGCGACGTACGGTCGGTACTCTTCGAATTCATGCGCCATCCGGGGCCCTACGCCGGGAATGAGCAGTATTTCATCGCGAGACGCGGTATTGAGATTGATCGGCACGCTGAGACGTGTGTAGAGCATTTCCACCTTCTCGCGGCCAAGAAGCGGCAGTACGACTGCGTCCAGATCCGACAAGCCGAGGAACGGGCGCGCACCGACGATTTTGTCGACGGCCGCCTCGTCGAGTTCGGGCAGTGCGAGTAGCTCCGCTTTTGCGCTCAGGTTGGCGTTCAACATGGAGGCCTCATCTTGGGCCAGTGCACCGTGGGGCAACCCAAGAAAAAGCAGCGAGCAGATTAGCATGACGAGGTGCTTCATGACGATCAGGAGTCTGAAGACGGGGGAAAGAGGGTGTATGCCAAGCCAAGAAGTCCGATGAATGCCAACATACCGGGGGCGACCGCCGGTGTTGCACCCTTAAGCGCTTGCCAGACGAGAGGGAGGCCCTTGAGCGTCGGATACATTTCGCGCTCAAATTCGATGTTGCCCTTGAAGTGAAGCCACAGCCCGACGCATCCCACGATGACGAAAAGTGTCATCGCTATTTGTAGGCACAGGGAGCTGGCGCGTGTGCCCATGACGGCTTCCCAGGTCACCGAGCAGACTCCCACAGCCAGCACCACAAGCGGCGCTTGCTGCCACGGATCCTCCCAGTGTTCCAGCAGCAACAGTTCTGTACCCACCCCCAACATTCCGACGATAAGCAGCGCGAACACGAGCACACGCAACGTGAGTGCCGGTCCGCGGTCATTCATGTCGGAGGGCGTCGATCGGATTTAGGGCGGCTGCCTTGCGGGCAGGATAGAAGCCAAAGAAAATGCCGACCGCACCGGAAAAGATCAGCGCAAGTAAGACTGTTTCGACGGAAATGACCGTATTCCAGCCTGTGACCTGTCGGAGGATCTCTGCCGTCGCAAAGCCGAGTCCTACGCCGATCATGCCTCCGAAAACGCTCATGACGATACTCTCGATCAAGAATTGTGACAGCACGTCCCGCCCACGTGCGCCGATTGCCATGCGGATGCCTATTTCACGCGTCCGCTCGGTGACCGAGACTAACATGATGTTCATAATCCCGATGCCTCCTACGACGAGCGAGATCGACGCTATGGCAGCCAGAAGCAGTGTCATAACTTCGGTTGTTCCTTGGGCTGCTTCGGCCAGGTCGTTCTGGTTGCGGACAGTGAAATCGTCGTCTTCCCACTCGGACAGGCTATGCGCCTCGCGCATAAGCAAGCGGAGTTCCTCCTGTGCTTCGGGAATGTCGTCGGGCGTCGAGGTGCTTGCAAGAATTTGAAAAATCCGGCTCCAGCCGCTGAGGCGACTCTGCACCGTTGTGTAGGGCGCCAATATAATGTCGTCCTGATCATTACCGGACGCCGTCTGGCCCTTGGCCTCGAGGACGCCCACGATACGCACAGGTACGTTGCGGATTTGGATGAGCTGTCCGACCGGATCCTCACCAGGATACAGCTGTTCGGCGACCGTGTGACCCAGGACGGCTACCTTGCGCATCTGTCGCTGCTCACTTGAGTCAAAGAAGCGCCCGCTGCGGAGGTTCCAGTTGCGAATAATCTGATAGTCGGTTGACACGCCGTTGATTGTCGTGCGCCAGTTGCCTTGTCCTCCGATGGCCTGCGTCCGCGTGAAGACGACCGGGGAGACAGCGGAAACGAACACGCTTTCGCGACGGATTTTCTCAGCGTCTTTGACCGTGAGCCGGTTGTAACTCTGGGCTCCGCGGCTTACGCCTCCCTGGCTACTTGCCCCTGGCGTAACCACGATCATGTTGGTGCCCAGATTATTGATTTGTTCCTGGATCTGCGACTGTGCACCTTGCCCGACGGCGACCATGACGATCACCGCACCCACTCCGATGATGATCCCGAGCATGGTGAGCAGCGAGCGCATCTTGTTTTCCTGTATGCTCTGCCAGGCGACGGCAATCAGAGTAGTGCCATTCATTATTCAGGCGGTCACGTCTAGAGGTTATGGTCCGGTGGGGCTCATATGCAGTGCTCAGAATCCGCCAGGCCGTCGAGATCTATTATTCTGATTGTTCTGGAACGGATTAATCGATGAGGACTCGGCAGCTTGCGTGACGCCGGCGATGATCTCCATGCCAGGCTCTAGCCGCCTGCTTCGGACTTCCGTCATCTGGCCGTCGGAAATGCCGATCCGGGCCGGTGTCATGTCGAGCAAGCCGCTATCGTCGAGAAACCATAACGTGGTCAAGTTACTGTTGCCAGCGTCACCGGCGCCCCCGAAGCTTCCCATACCGCCGAACGATTCCGCGTCACGCCTACTACCTTCTCCGTCTTGGGCCCACGTACCGCGGGGTCCGCCTTCACCGCGCATTCCAGCGGGTCCACGGCGCCCGCTGCGCAATGTATCACCGTCTTGGCGGGCTTCCCGGCGCTGCTGCATATTCTGCCGTACCTCGGCCATCATCGCCTCGCTTGGGCGGAACCGGAGCGCCGCGTTCGCGACTTTGAGAACATCTTGTGCGGTTTCAATCAGAAAATCTACGGTGGCCGTCATGCCAGGGAGGAGCTTTCCGTCCGTGTTATCCACGTCGACGACCACGGTGTAGTTCACCACGTTCTCTTGCACAGTGGACTGCAACCGCACCTGACGTACCGTCCCGTCGAATTGTTCGTCCGGGTATGCCTGAACGGAAAAGCGCGCCTTCTGCCCCTCCTCGATTAACCCGATGTCACTTTCATCCACGGAGGCGAGGATTTCCATTCGGGACAAGTCGTCAGCGATCAAGAACAGCTGCGGAGCCGAAAAACTGGCTGCCACCGTCTGGCCCACGTCTACGTTGCGTTCGATAACGGTGCCAGATATCGGAGCATAAATAGTCGCATAGCTCAGGTTTTGCCGAGCACGTTCGAGGCTGATTTCGGCAGACTTTGTGGCAGCTACAGCGATGTCCAGATCGTACAGGGCACGGTTGTAGTCGACTTCAGTGATGAATTGTTTGTCGAAGAGTCCTTCGAGGCGTTTGAATTCACGTTGGGCTTGCCGAAGCTGCGCTTTATTGCGCTCGACGGTCGCTTCGGCGTCGCGCACGGCACTTGTCAAAAGTGTCGTGTCGATCCGTGCGATAATCTGCCCGTTCCGGACGTTATCATTGAAGTCCACGTAGATGTGGGAAATGATCCCAGAAACCTGCGTGCCCACCTCCACAGTTGTTACGGCGTCAAGTGATCCGGTACTTGACACGACGGCTTCCAGGTCTCCTTGCTCCAGCGTCACAAAGCGGTACGGGCTTTCTGTGTTGTCGTCCGATTGGTTGAAGTACCAAATGGACATTCCGGTCAGGACAAACAACACAGCGATGATTGCTAGTGACTTTTTCATTAGCTCTTCGGTTGTGAGGATTGGTATAATCAGCGGTGTTGCTTCGAGTTGTGTCTGCGGGATCGGCCCTTCGAGCCGGGTGTGCGTGAGCGGAACGAGTGACGATCTCGGCGGAGCCATCGCTCCAGTCGCTGACGCTGGTCCGAATCGAGGAGTGCCGTCAATTCGGACCTCAGTGAATCGCGATGCGCTGCCAGGATTTCGCGACATTCCACATGTGCGTCAAGGAAGCGCACCTCGGCCTTATCAATCACCGCCTGAATCTGCTGCTGTTGCTCTGCGCTTTCGAATTCAATGACGTCCTGTATGAGCTGCGCCATGCCGCCGCGCTCGCGCGTGTCCCGGATCTGCTGTGCCCGCCGGTTCTGGAGTGCGCTCGTGCCAAACGTGCCGATTATAACACCTGTGATGAGCGTAGCACACAGGATGAGTACTGACTTGGTCCGTGCGGTCATGGATCGAATGGAGCAAAGAGGTCTATATCGTCTATATCGGAGGTGTAGGCGGCCGTTAGAGTGACGGGTTCGAGTCCGAGGATGGCCTCCGTCGTTGTCGGTCTCGCGTCCCATGCATTGTACCGAGTCACACTGTACGAAGCCAAACCAGCGATGAGAAGCAGGCTCGCGAATGCTACCGGCCGAAACAGATTCCAGAGCGATCCGAACAAGGCTTCGTCCGCCGAAGGATTGAGTCGCCGCATAAGCCGATCGGCAAAGAAGGGCTTGAGCGATTCCCGGTCGGACTCCGCCATTGCCGCGCATAGCAGACCCTTGATTGCGTCTACGTCGCCCAGTTCCGACCGCAGCGCAGGTGAGCGTTCCAATTCCTTGGTAATTCTGGCTTGCTCCGAGGGGGTCAGCGTCCCCTCCAGATGGTGGAGTAGCTGGTCAAGGTATTCGTGCTTCATGGGAGCTGAAGTTCTTCCAGAATGGGATCGAGCAAGTCCTTAAGGCGCTTGATCGCGCGGCTCAGTCTGGAAAGTACGGTGCCGTAAGCGATGCCGAGAATGTTGGCGGTTTCTTCGGTGGAATGTCCGTCCACGAGGCGGAGCACGACGACGGCACGATGATTTGGCGGCAGCCGTTCGATGGCTTCATGTACGAGGCGTGCGCGATCCCGTGTTTCGATTCGGCGCTCTTCGTCCACGTGTGGTTCGCGAACAGAAAACGATGCGTCGTCGCGGCTGACGAACAGCTTCTGCAATCGCCGCCGTCGACGCAGAACGTCCAGCGCTGCGTTGATGGCAATGCGCTTGAGGTAGCTTGAGACCGATGAGTCGCCCCGGAATCGATCGAGCGTCCGGTAAAACCGGATGAATGTTTCCTGCGCGACGTCGTCGACTTCGGCGGTTCGCCCCAGTATAGACAGCACCGTCCGTCCGACGGCGTCCTTATGCCGTTCGACGAGAAGGCGGAAGGCCCGCCGGTCTCCGCTCTTTGCGAGATTGACAAGTTCATCGTCCGGTACCAATGTTCCCGGCGGCGGCTTCGTTCGTGGATGATCGCAAAATGGATCTCTTTTTGAACGAAAGGCCGGGAGAAGGTGTCGCGCAAGGACACCTTCTCCCATGTGCACTTTCGCTTGCATGAGTGTGTTTACCGACGACGGAGGCGTCGGTCACTGCGATGGTTGTTCATCGCATGCATTAGGAGGGCACGGTGAATTTGGGCCGTTTCCAACTGTTGTGCCGTAAGGACTTCAGACGCGGCCGCTTTGTGCGATTCGTGCAGGGCCTTTAGAGATTCCTTATCTACGTCCCCGCTTTTGAGGATCTCCTGCATTTCAGCGCGATGCCGTTTGTGCATTTCGACAAACTTGGCATCCTGCTCGGCGGTGAGTCCGAGCGCTTGACGCCGCGCTTCTGCATGCGCATTGCGCGCGGTTTCAATCGCCTCGCGCTGCTCGTCGGTCCAGAGGGCGTGGATAGCTTCGCGGTGCGCTTTGCGCTTAGCCGTGATCGCGGAGCGGAAGTCCTCTGCGGACATCGAGTCAGATTTACGGCTTTCGGCAAGTTTCCTCATGCTTCGCAGGTGGGCGGCTTGGAGGGCCCGGAAGGCGGTTCGCTGCGCGGGGGAAAAGTGCATGTTCGACCCGCGCCTATTACGTGTGCGCTTAGCTCTGGCGCGACTTCGGTCCTGGAATGCATTGCCCCAGTGGGCATGGCCCATGTGATGTCTGCTTCCGCGGTTCAACTGGTGCCTGCGGCCTTGCTCCATGCGGTCCCTGCGGCGCTCCATTCGACCGTCGTGCCCCCGGTGGTCTTCGTGGGCACCAGCCATGCTGGTTAGCTCCGCTTTTTGTTCGTCTGACAGCGTGGCCTGCAGACGGGCAGCGACCGCCCAGAGCTCACCCGGTTCGTGGGCGCTCGGCGCCCGGTCGGGCTGTGCATAGCCCGCTATGGTCCCTGGTGTCAGGTGGAGCAGGCCGGCGGTGAGTGCGAGTAAGATTCCGATCTTGCGTGTCATGGTGGATTTCGTATGTAGGCTGAGAAGGTGCGTTTGATACGCGGCCACGCGCCTGAACTATCGCAGGCTGCTGTGTCATTGCCTTTGCCTACGGTCGCGTGACTCTTCAATGAACTTCGAGTAGGCAGCCATTTGCTCGTCGGTGAGGATTTCGCCGAGTTTTGTTTTCGTTTCCTCGTTGACCGACATCATCTTCTCCCGTATAGCCTGAAAATCTCCGTCTCGTCTGGCGCTCATCCGAAGCTCCATACGCTGTTTGTTGGCGTCGGTAAGAATGGCCCGCACTGGAGCTTCCTGCTCTTCCGATAGGGCGAGGTGTTCCACGATGGCGTCAACCTGGGCAGCCATGCGCTTTTCGATTTCGGCGGAATCGCGTCGGGGCTGAGCAGAGGTCTCCTGAATGCCGGCAGCAAAGAGGATGAAGATGGCGAGAGAGAATCGGCTGAGGTGGTTCATGGAATCGTAGATTTGTGACCTAGTCTAAGGCGAGCTACACGGCACATCCCGCGTGCGGTGCTGCAGCCGCGCATTTCTAAAGACGTGGCGTAGACGGAATGCATTCCAGTTGGAGCACGTTTCATACAGGCGGGCAAGTGCTATGCCGGTACTACAGGATACTCTGGTGTAGTCTCTGCAACGTCGAGTTCCTGGAGTAGAATCCGTACTTCGGGCAACTGCACCGCTTCCATCTCAGTCCCGATCTTTGACCCATACATCAGGTTACCTCTGAGAACGCACAAACAGCGGTTTCTGGACACCATGGACTGACCGAGCGCATCTTTGCAGCGAGCCGGGCCTTGCTGGAGAATCGCGGCCTGTACGTATTCAGCCGCGCCTGCCACGTGTCCTAATCCACGACCTCGAATCGCATCATCCTGGTGCGCATAGCGGGCACGAACTCTGCCCTACCGGATGGGTCGGGCATGCTCGCTGTAGATTGCTTGTATTCGGTGTCCTGGGAACCGCACTTCCGCGAACTTACCTTTCGACATAAGGGGCCCTTATGACGGATGAGCCACTGGCCATGCAGCGGCTGAGGGAATGTATCAAGGCTCGGGATGGGCTTACGAGATGAGGCCTCAGAACTGCCAAACCTCATAACCTTTCCTTCGCAATGATTCGGCCAAACCTCTCTCGCGGTCCTCCGCTTCAGCCGATGGTACCAGATTCAGATGATTGAATAGTCGCGGCACGAGGTACTTGCCATACTTCTTGACAGTCCGCGAGTACTTTATGCCAGCTTTGTGTTGCTCGAAGCGGTATTTGGGGTCATGTGCGCTGACGCCCACGTACACGCACGGCCTCCACCGCCGATAGCGATAGCCCGGATTTTCCTTTCTGAATTCCGGACGTTGCAGTACGGCTTTGTCAAGGAGAATCACATAGAGATTTTTTATCCCTTGCGGTGTGTCTTCTTGCGGCTCGACATCCTCTTGTGCCATGCGGACGATGAGCAACGCCTTCTCCTTGGGTATTTTGAATTGCTTGGTCACCATTTGGGCTATCACGCGGTCCGGTGGGTCGATGGCCTTCAGGATCCGCCGGATGTGCTTAAGCCGGTATCCGGTAACCTGCGCGATTCGCCGAGCCCTGTCGTGAGTTTTCATTTCTTGCCCAACCTCAAGGAAGCTCTGATTAAGCTGAAGTTCGATAGCTTAGGAGCTAATAAATGACTGTGATTCTGTGAGATAGGCGGAATCTTGAG
>JAAXGO010000255.1 GCA_012267425.1 Rhodothermales bacterium | reverse complement strand
CGAGGTCGGGTGTCCATATATCGGATATACGAGCGCTTGAGCGGCAACTCCCGGTCCTGGGCCTTCCGCACGATGTCTTCGACGCTATCGCCGTTCACGAACGATGGTACGTCGTCCTCGCTGACCCATACGCCAATCCACTGGTCGGGATACCGGTCGAGCAAATCCTTGTGATGGTCGATTAGATGATGCACTGCCCGCTGATGTGCCGTAAACTCCTCAAGGTCTTCTACGGTATAATCGTCCCATCCGCACCGGTCGGTGTTCTGCCCGTTCATGGTGTCCTCCTCACCGGCTGGGCATTTCAAGCCCTTGATCGGGGATGAGTCCGTAATGCACTATGACACAAGGGGACTAGCCCTACTATAGTCGCAGGTGAAGCCCTGTCAATAGAATAGCGTATCTCTTTCTTATAAAGGAATTAACACGGTTATCCACGACCCTTGACACGCCGTGTGCGCGCCTTGCAAGAGCTTGATTGCAAGATGACTACTCCGATAGATTCCAAGACATGATGCAGCCTTTTTAGATTGGGCGCGGTTCAACCGCGAGCACCCCAGTCGAAGTACGCGCTGATCGCATGGTGGAGCAGGGCGATATGTTTGAGTTCTACCTCGACGACAGGAGACTCGAAGATGTATCCAAGCACCGGGTGGTGCGGATTTTCGTGCCTCGCGGCGCGCGGTCGGAGGTGATCGGGACCGCAGCTGTCGTGGACGCCGAGCAGGATCGCTATCTGTTGCCCTCGCGGGCGCTCAGATCCTTGAACACGCTTTGACGGCCCCTGAAATGGCATGGTTAGAGGAGGGTATCGTACCCAAGAGTTACGCCTCCCGTGAATCAGTCTTCGCAACTATTGGACCGACCACCGGAGGTGCTACAGTGTCAAGCTTCCCCTCGTCGACGCTCACCATGGCATCAGCAAACGCACCGAAGATCCGCTTGCATTCGCGCCATGGTATCGTCACGGTGTAATTGTGCTTTGACGGTGTATTGAAGCGGGAACGGAGCGAGCACGTATCTTTATGCACTTCTCGTGCTTGTCCCACTCGAATGTAGCGTTCTTCAATTCTGTCTCCGCAGGCCGTTCATCTCGTCGCGCTGCTTTCCTCGTATCACGATCTCCTTCGCACTCATGCCGTTACTCCTTCACTCTGTGTGGCGCAAATTCCCATCAATGACGTTCCATCATATGTCTCCTTCGGCCATTGTAGCAATCTCCGCCGGCTCCCGCACAGGACTATCCCACGCTACGAAACCGCGGTCTGTCACGCACCGCCTCGTCGCCGCCCCATCGATTCTGGCGAGCTGCACGTGATCCGCCGTGTTCATGGCACGATTCACGTGAGCCTGCGGTCAGCGAACGGTTCGCCGTGGGCCAAGCGCCTGAAAAAAAGTCGAGAAAATCGCTGGCTGCGGGCGTGAGGGGGTTGACACGGTTTTGGGCGCGCGAATGGACCACATCCCCGACCCCGCCTGTTCCGCTCCCCTTGGCGCCCTCAGCGCGCGCTCTCGGCCCGCCGCGTCCGGGTCTGGCCGCAAAGGCCCAAATCCGGCGATCGGCTCGTCCACGGGCCGGCACGG
>JAAXGO010000254.1 GCA_012267425.1 Rhodothermales bacterium | reverse complement strand
CCCGCCAGGCCGCGATGAAGCCGGTGTGATCGGTATTGAACCCCCGCGGGCCGCCCGGCTCGAACACCACCGTGTTGACCGCCCCCATCGCACGGACGAGGTCGCTATCGATCCCGACCTGTGCCGCCGCCCGTTCCTTGTAGGGATGGGTGACGTTGATACCGTGGTAGTCCCCGGCCGCGCAGCGATCAAAGAGCTCGTCGAACCCGCCGCCCTGCTCGGCCGGGACGAGCAGGTCGTAGGTGACCTCGACGCCGCGCATCCGGCCTGCGAGCTTGTGCAGCCGCGGGGCCCGCGAGGCGGCGATGTTGTCGCCGATGAGTCCGAGGCGGATCTTCTCCACGAGCCTTCTCTCCCTTCCATTGCGGATGCGGCACAAGATAGCGCCACCCCGCCTTCGGGCGGGTCGTCCCCGATCCATGGCGTCCGCAGCAGGATATCGGTGATTTTTTCGGGCTAGAGTGGAACCGTGCGCTGCAGATGACCATCGTCTGTGCGCGCTCGCCCGGTGCGGGGAAGACCGTCCGAAGGCGCAAGCGGTACGATCGAATCCGCGCGAAGTCAATACGGTGTATTGACATTCGGATCGCCCGCGGTATGGTGCGCGCCGTGAACAAGTCGGAGCAGCTTCAGATCCGCATCAGCGCGGAGGACAAGGCGCGCATCCGCGAGCGGGCGGCCGAGGCTGGCATGGACGTATCCAAGTGGGTGCTGCATCAGGTGCTGCCACCGGTCGAGGAGGAGTTCCGGGCGAAGTGCGAGGAGCTCGCGGCGAGCCCCGACGGGCGTTCCTACGCGTTCGCGGAGCTTCACGACCTTCTTGCAAAGTTGAGCGGGAGCGAGCTCGAGCGGGCGGTTCGACATGCGCCGGGGGTTCCTCTCCCCCCGTTCGAAGCGAACTACCTGGCCGCCACGATCGAGTACGCAGCCGCGTCGAAGGGGGTTCCTCCCCCGCGATGGACGAGCGCCGTTTCTCCGCTGCGAGAGCCTTGGTTTGCATCGTCTCTCGCGAGCTTGCGGCTGTATCTCTTGACACGGTCCCCCCCGCCGTTCCGGCGCCGGAATCTCTTTGTCGATTCCTCCGTGGGACAGCGTGTCTAAAGAACCTGAGAGATTGGAGAAGTGAACATATCTGAACTTGTTTGTCTTATCTATGATATTGCTGTGATTGTCTATGATATTGCTGTGATTGATATTGCTGTGATTCTCGGGGCCCTGTTTGCAATCGTCCCGTATATGCGCGCTAAGACGAGAGAACGAAAGGAACACATAATGCAGATCCTCTCCCTTGTCGGAAGTGAGGAGCAGAGAAAGAATCGAAAAGCCATATACTCTGCAGCAAGAGTCGGGAAATCGAGAGCTCAACTTAATCATGAGGAATATACCGCATTCGAATCAGTTTCCGTGGCCTTTGACAGAATTGGGATGTATGCCCATTACGATAAAGAGTTCAAAAAAATCGTTATTGATGTTCACTATGACGTTCTCATAAGGTCATGGAATGCGTCCCAACACTGGATTGAGGACCATGTAGCTGACTATGGCAGAAGACATTACAGTTTCTATAGGGAGTTAGTCGATGAATGCAAAAGATGTCATCCGGACGCCGCCGAGATAACGGCAAGGTAGAAACTTGTGGCGCACGGTCCGCAAACGCGCGGAGTGCGGTCCAAAGAGACCCGGAAGTGGTGGCATTTCCTCCGCGCTGCCGCGCTCTGGCGGTGTGTTACCTAAGCTGTTATGCGGTTTAGAGGCTCACATGATCCACACACCGTCGAAGCCGATACATCGCGAGGAGAAGGGTTGGGGCTATGAAGTGTGGATTCACAACTCACCTGACTACTGTGGGAAAGTGCTTGTGATCTACGGGGGTAAGAAGTGTTCGCTGCACCATCATGAAATTAAGAAAGAAACTTTCTACGTCCAGAGCGGCCACATCTGGATGCGTACTGTGGGCAGGAACGGAAAAGAGTCGAAATTCGAAATGAAACCCGGAGACGTATTGGAGATTGAACCAGGCTTAAAGCATCAATTCGGTGGTATTGCAAAGGTTTCCGAGATCATGGAGTTTTCTACCCAGCATTTTGAGTACGATTCCTTTCGGACCGAGAAAGGCGACTGACGCTGGCACCGCATAACAACACGCTGCGGCGGACGCGCCTTGCCGTCCCCGACCGATTCCGAAGGACCGACGAATGGCGCGACTCTCCGAACCGCCGGCGGGTCCGGACCGCTCCAACCGCGGTCGTCGCGCGCGAGCGCCCAAAGATACCCGGTCTTGGTCCGGCCCCGGCCCGGGTCGAGCACCGGCGCGTGCGTCTCGTCCATGAACAGCTTCGTCGAGCGCTTCAGGTGCTCGGCAAGCCGCTCGGCCACCGGGCGAAGGTGGAACGACGCCTTGCCCACCCAGTCGGCCAGCGTCGAACGATGCAACTCCACACCCGAACGGGCGTAGATCTGCGATTGCCGGTACAGCGG
>JAAXGO010000253.1 GCA_012267425.1 Rhodothermales bacterium | reverse complement strand
CCAGTTAGCCTGGCGCACGGGACTCTCACCCGATACCCTGTGCCAGTTAGCCTGGCGCACCCGTGTCGAATACTCGCACAGAAAGCTTCCTACTGACCCGACTCTGATCGGTCGAATCGCTGAGGTAGCGCAGCTCTTGGCTTCCCGCTCGATGTCATAGCCAACGTAGGCGAGGATCGTTAATACCATCAGGAATAGGCCGGCAAAACCGGATGCAGCAACTTAGCCTCGCTGAGACGACACCTAAGCAGCCACCTGGATAGCTTTTCGCCAAAATGAAGTGCGTTCGTTGTCCACAACGAGCAGCAAACGCTGCTCGATTAGTCTTCTGCACTGCAGATCGTGGGCGCTTCGTAGTCCAAGTTCAGGAGACGAAAATAATTCTGCCCCAAGGCGATGTTGCGGAAGGCCTCGTCGCCTACTTCACTAAAGATGCGGCTCGTCACCGCGAGTTCTTCCTGGTAGATCTCGTACGTCTTGTCTGCTGAGGCCAAAAAATCAGATCCCGCCAGGATACGGTCCGCGTATCGATCGATAAAGTCTACGTACTGTACACGCCTGAGAGGATCCGCGAAATAGTTGTCCCACAGGATTCGCCAGGCCACGTCGACCATGAGCTTCGGATAGGCATCCAGAAGCCGCTCCATGATCTCTATGTGCTCAGAAGCGTCCATCAGTGTGAGCTCCTTCGAAAAACCCATGTGCATCCAGACAATGTCGTTGTCCGGGTACAGCCGCAGGACTTCTTCCATCAGGTGTAGATACTCGGTCGGATCCGCGTCGTTGCCCAGATCGGAGTGGATGGCAATGGGGATGTCCCGCTCGCGCAGGACCTTCATGAATCCGGCCCACTCGGCGATTTTTTCTTTCGGCACTGCTTCATGCGCGTTGTCGAACTGCGCCTGCTTCACCATGTTGACCTCGCCCATGAACCGGAACACACCCGGAAACTCCCTGTCCAGGATTTCCATGTTGGGCAGGATTGTCTCGGGCCGCATCAGGTCCGGGAAAGCCATCGACAGTGTCAGGTGAATACCCTCGGGCCTTTCGCCCATGACATTCGCGGCGTTGATAAAATCGTTTTTCAGCGTCGGGAGCACGGGCGTCCCCGGACAGTCCAGGTAGTATGTGCACGACGAATGAACCGGGAGCATCTGTCCGATGCCAAATACGTTGACGAAGAGTACGCCCGCACGCCGAAAGTACTCAATCACCTCGTCGAACGGCACGGCAGGGCCGCCAAACGGACGGAGATGTACGTGGGCGTCCACGATGACTGTCTGCGGCTCCGTCGAGCGGTCATAGCACGTGTTACCGAGCATCTCCAGGGTGCGCACGGGAGCACTCGCCGCGCAACCGGAAAGGGCGACGAACAGAAAACCGAGCGCGGCGAGGTAAACGATGCGCATTGTGATTGACCTTATAATCATAGAGTGCTGTACATGCTTGACTCACAAGGCCTGTCCCCCGACACGTTGATGGGCCGATACGCAAGCGTAGTATTACGGATCCGGTCACCTCCCGGCTCATGTCCCTTCGCCGCGTGCAATTTCCGTGACTGTGTAGTCGGTGATCCAGACGCCGAATGGATTGGACAAGAGCTCCTCTTCTGAATCCGGCGGCGAAAGCTCCAAACGGAAGTACCCCTCGTACCCGCAGGCTGTCTCCGAAGATTTCTGTCGGATGATTTCGCGCCAGGCGACGTGGTAGACACGATTGTCTCCCGGAACGCGCAGTACGCTACTGATTTCTTCTACGTAGCGTGCATCGCCGCGGCGCAGCATGTCTTCGAGGTTTTTCCGTGCGCCGCCGACGTCCTTCAAGAAGGTATCAAGGGCTCGCCCGTCGGCATGGGCGCGCGCTTCCTTAAGTCGGGCATTGAGCAGGCGTGCGTCCGTCGGAACCGTGCGCAGGTTGTGGACAAACCGGCGGAGCACCACTTCGACAGCCCGCTCGGGCGGGGCGCTCTGAGCGAGTCTTCCCACCGAGCGCGCCTCTCCGAGGCGGTCGACTTCGACCACGTACGGCACGACCCGGTGAGACAGAGCAAGCAGAACGAAGCCGACCGTCAGCGCAAGATTGACGAAGAGACAAACAAGAGCAACCGCCTGCCAGTTGCGGCGTCGCTCTGCGAGCCCACCAAAGAACCGCTCGAATTCGAACCGACCTGGAAGATGGACATGTCCAGCGGAATCGCGTGGCATACGTAGCGTTGGACGTCGAAAAAACGGCAGCCTCATAGTTTCTCAAGGACGCCCTTCACGTTGAACGACATGTTGCGGCTCAACCTGTCGGCAATGCGCCCTGGAATAAAGAGACCAAGTCCAGCCAAGAGCAGCGACACGGCCGTGACACTCCAGAGAAAGCCGAGCCTGGATCCGGCCGCTTGTTCCACATCACCACCTCCGAAGATCCCACCCAGAATATTAAGCCACAGATTGTCGTACGTGGAAAGGACGGCCACCATGTCATCGCCGATGGCCGCCGCGACGCTTGCAATCAGGATGATGAAAAACAGTTTTATACCCACATAGACGACGTATTGAAGGTAGCCCTCCCCCAGAGGCGCCGTACCACGGAAGGCCATGAATCCTACGAAGAACAGCCCTCCCGTGACCACGACGTAGCTCTCTACCATCGTTACGAGGAGATGAGCACCCAGAACCAAAAATGACAGTAAAATGAAGAGTGCCGGTACAAAAGCGAGAAGCGTCACAATATCGGTGGTGAGACCTATTGCCTTCATGGCACCCAAGAACATGCTCAGGCCAATATTGATGAGATGCGTTGGCGTAAGGCGTTCGACTTCGCCACCGCCGACATGCATTGCGCTTTCGCCGAATGCTACTGGAATGAGCGGAAGCCAGTGGTGGTACGTCGTTAGAAGCCCCAAGACGAACGCCAGAAGACCGAGCTTCATGGCAAAACGCCCGATGAGGTCTCCCCCTTCGCGGCGGCCTGACCAGTAGACCCAGCCCGTGACCACGATTTCGAGGAGCGCCAGGCTCAGAAATATCACCTGCGCGGCATCGAGTGCGCGGACGAGCCACGCCTCGGTCGTCAGTCGGAAGACCTCCTGTGCACAATCGAACAGTGCCGTCGGCGGGCAGTCGTGCATCACTGACTGCTGCACTAAAAGAGTGGCCATAATCCCGTTTTAGTGGCCTTGCTTGCCAGGCATGCGCAAAAAGCTCTCGACCCGGTATGCGGCAGGGTCACCCAACCAGTTCGCGGAGCCGACGAACGTGGAATAGAGCACTTTCTCCTGCGCCCTCCGGTCGAGTTCGCTGGCGGCTTGGACGGCTTCCAGATTGGCTAGCATGATGACGGCCTGCCGTAAGAGCAGCGATTCCCGCGTGTCCAATACCTGGAGGCTTGCCTGGACGTCACGCATCTGCTGCGGCTCCAGATTGGAGGCAATCTCACGCTTGAAGCGCTCGAGCTCGCTATGGCTTTCGCTCATTTGGCGGGAGTGCTCACCAAGGGCAAGAATTGAATGCTCCATTGTGCCCAGTCCGCGACGAACGACGTACTGCTCGTACGCGATCGGATCGTCGGGCAGCGTGTGGCCCAGCCATACTTCATTCGCATCGCCTCCGAGATAGCTGATCGCGACCGGGCTTTTGAGCTCTGCCTCGACAGCGCGCAGAAGCGCGCCCAGGGGTGTGGATGGCACGACACCACGCTTTTGAAGCGACCGTCTGTATCGGTCAAGATGGCTGCGCGTCGTTCGGTCGATTTGTTGCGTACCGCGTTCGATTTCGCCGGTAAGGCGAAGATTTTTCGTAAGCAGTCGGACCTGTGCCTGGAGCTCCACGACGGTCGCGATGGCCTGCGCAAGGTTTGCAGCGTCGAAGACGGGAATCTGCGCCGAGGATGCCTGGGCAAACAGAATAAAAAGGAGGGCCAGAACAGTTCGCTTCATTGCATCAGGTGGTCGATGAAGGCCGATCCGTACCTCGTGATCAAATCCTTCTTGTGTGCGGTGGACTCCTCGACCGACATGCCGGGAATCGGTAGGAGAAGTGCGTGGGCTACAGGGCCGAGGTTGAGATCGAACAGGCGGCTTCCGCTCGGGCTCTTGAAGTAGTACTCTCTCCGACGCAATGCACGCGCGACGATGTCGATTTCCCGCGAGCCCAGACCGAGCGCCCGGTAGACCGGTGCATTGTCATCAGTTGCAGCCTCCGGGTTGGGAAGTACGATTTTCGTCGGGCATGACTCGGTAAGAATGGCTCGGTTTTCGAGTGCCCGGATCTGCGCCGGCGAATGTGCTACGATGACAAGAGCCGCGTTGCGCTTGCGAAGAGTAAGCAGCCATTCCTCAAGGCGGCGTGCGAACGCCGAACGCAAGAGAGCGGCCCAAGCCTCCTCTACGACGATGAGTGTCGGCGCGCCGTCAAGACTACGCTCGACGCTTCGGAACAACGTCAGTAGGAGTGGCACGGCGGCGGCGTCTCCGAGCGCAAGGACTTCGGACAGTTCCCAGCACTGGATTCTCCCGGCTGCCGAGACAGGCGACGAGCCGTCAAGAAGCCGTCCATACGGGCCTTTGACTGTGTATGGCTCAAGCGTTTCCTGGAGTTTCGCGGGGAGTGATACATAAAGGGCCGTCAGCGTTCGATCGTCCGAATTGGCGTGTGCCAACAGATGCAGAGCACGCCCGAGTTCGCGCCGAACGCTGGGGTTGGTCAGTGCGCCGGCAAGCTCCCAGACGGTCTCCAAAAAGTCGAGCGCCCACATCCGGTCTATGGTGTCGCCTACATGGCGAAGCGGCTGGAGTGCCTTTGTCGTGGCAAAGTCATACCAATTGCCACCTGCCGCGAGTGTCGGTATGCAGTGCGAGCGCCCGACGTCGAAGAGGAATACACGGCTGTCTGCATACCGCAAGAAGCTCAGTGCCAAGAGTCCGACCAGTACGCTCTTTCCGGCTCCCGTGGCTCCAACAACGAGCGTATGCCCAACGTCTCCTTGGTGGAGGTTCACCGTAAACGGCGTCGCGCCACGGCCGCGGGCATAGAGTAATGGTGGGCTCTTTTCCGGAAACAGGCTGGACTGACAGTGGGGATCGCCCGGCCATGGTGTGGTCGTCGGAAACAGATGTGCCACGTTCCGGCTTGACAGTAGTGGCCTGCGAAGGTTGGCGGCTCCGTGACCAGGCAGACTGCCGATGAAGGCATCCGTCGCATTGTACGTTTCGAGCGAGCACGCAAAGCCCTTGTCGCGGAGGGTTTGCATGAGGGCGCGCGCCCTCGCTGAGCCGCGCGTGCGGCTTTCGTCACGTACCAGGAGCGTATTCGAGAAGTAGTGCTTGCCCGAAAATTACAT
>JAAXGO010000252.1 GCA_012267425.1 Rhodothermales bacterium | reverse complement strand
ACGTCTTCCTTGAAGCGGCGCAGCGAGCCGACTCGGCCGTTGTAAATCACTATGCTTTCCCGAAGGATGTGGACGGTGTCGTTGCGGCGGATCTTGCCTTCCGATACGTAGGAACCAGCGATGGTCCCGGCCTTCGGTACCCTAAAGAGTTCCCGCACTTCCGCGACGCCGTTGATCTTTTCAGTTTCTTCTGGCTGCAGTAGTCCCTCGAGAGCGTCACGGACGTCTTCGAGCGCGTTGTAAATGATTGAGTACGTGCGAATGTCGATTTCTTCACGCTGGGCTGCCGTGCGCGCACCGGCGGTCGGGCGTACCTGGAAGCCGATGATCACGGCGTCCGATGCCGATGCTAGCATCACGTCGCTTTCGTTGATGGCCCCGACACCGGCGTGGACGATGTTGACGGCAACCTCTTGGGTCGACAGCTTGAGCAGCGCGTCACTTATCGCTTCCACTGAGCCACCCACGTCACCCTTGATGACGAGGTTCAGCTCATTGAAATCTCCCAGAGCCATGCGTCGCCCAATGTCTTCGAGGCGCACGTGCTTGTACTGCCTGAGCTTCTGTTCGCGATGAATCTGCTGCCGCCGTTGGGCGATATCTCGTGCTTCGCTTTCGCTCTCCATCCCGATGAACTGATCCCCAACCTGCGGCTGGCCCGGAAGACCCAAAACGAGAGCGGGCTCCGACGGGCCTGCCTCCTCGATCCGCTGATCCCTTTCGTCGAACATCGCCCGCACGTGGCCGCCGTAGATCCCGGCCACGAATGGATCACCCACACGCAGCGTACCATTCTGAACGAGAACGGTCGCAACGTTGCCTCTCCCTCTGTCCAGCCGGCTTTCAATCACGATACCCTGGGCACGCCGCGCGGGATTGCCCTTGAGCTCCATCAGTTCGGCTTCAAGTAAGACCTTATCTAGTAGGTCGTCGACACCGAAACCCGTTTTCGCGGACACCTCGGCACATTGCACCTTCCCCCCGTACTGTTCGACGAGGACGCCGTAGTCCGACAACTGCTGCATAACGCGCGATGCGTCGGCGTCAGGAAGATCAATTTTGTTAATGGCCACAATTATCGAGACTTCCGCCGCCTTGGCATGATTGATTGCCTCGATCGTCTGTGGCATCACGGCATCATCAGCGGCTACCACCAAGATGACCACATCGGTCACCTTCGCACCGCGGGCGCGCATGGCCGTGAATGCCTCGTGACCTGGTGTGTCCAGGAAGGTGACCTGCCGGTTGCCCGACAGCTCGACCTGGTAGGCGCCGATGTGCTGTGTTATTCCGCCGGTTTCTCCGACGACCACATCGGCCTTGCGAATAAAGTCAAGCAGCGACGTTTTGCCGTGGTCGACGTGGCCCATCACCGTGACGACGGGAGCCCTTGGAACCTGATCTGCGGGGTCGTCCTCTTCGAATTCGATGTCTTCAGTGCCAAAATCGGTGATGAACTCGACCTCGAATCCGAATTCGTCCGTGACGAACGTAATGGTATCCGCATCCAGGCGCTGGTTGATAGACACCATCATTCCCGCATTGAAGAGCATGCCGATCACGTCGGTGACGCTGACGCCCATCAAGTCCGCCAGCTCTCCGGTCGACAC
>JAAXGO010000251.1 GCA_012267425.1 Rhodothermales bacterium | reverse complement strand
CTTGCAGGATGCGACCGGGCAGTGCTCCGACATACGTTCGGCGATGTCCGCGAATCTCAGCTTCGTCCCGCACGCCGCCGAGGCTCATGCGCGCGAATTTGCGTCCGAGCGCACGTGCGACGCTCTTTCCAAGGCTCGTCTTGCCAACGCCTGGTGGTCCGTGAAAGCACAGGATGGGAGCCTTCATGTCGCCCTTAAGCTTGAGGACGGCGAGATATTCCAGGATGCGCTTCTTGACCCGTTCAAGTCCGTAATGATCTTCGTCGAGGACCTTTTCCGCCTCTCGAATGTCGAGGTGATCATCGGAATACTCGGTCCAGGGCAGATCCAGGATCCAGTCCACGTAATTGCGTGTGACCGCGTAGTCGGGCGAGGCGGGATTGATGCGTCCCAGCCGCTTGATTTCTTTGTCGAAGGCCGCCTTGGCGTGTTCAGGCAGGTTTTTTTCCTCTGCACGAGAGCGAAGCTCGTCCACGTCGTTTGCACCGTCTCCTTCACCCAGCTCATCACGGATGGCTTTCATCTGCTGCCGCAAGAAGAACTCCCGCTGCTGCTGTTTCACCTCTGTCTTGATGCGTGAGCGGATTTCTTCGGAGATCTGGAGTACTTGCAGTTCGCGGTAGAGAAGCTCCATGACGCGCTTCGCGCGGTCGGCAAGCGATTCCAATTCGAGGAGTTCCTGTTTGATTTTTTTTTCGATCGGCAGATTGGATGCAATGAAGTGGATCAAGAATGCCGGCGACTCGATGCTCTCGATTGCCTGAGCGGCTTCGCTGGGCAGTTTCGGTGACAGCTCGACGATCTGTACCGCCAATTCCTTGACGGACAGGATGCGTGCTCTCAGCTGGATTTTTTCCTTGTTGTCAAGTGATTCCGGCATCGGAGAGACGCGGGCCCTCAAGTATGGCTCCTGCTGAATGTACTCCTCTGCCTTGAAGCGGCGCTTGCCCTGGATGACGATCGACTTCGAGCCGTCCGGCATCTTGATGAGCTTGAGTATGGTCGCGACTGTTCCGGTATCGTAGAGATCATCCGGAGTCGGCTCCTCCACCTCGTGGTTGTTTTGCGCCACCACGCCGATCAATTTGTCACTGTTGAATGCGTCTCGGACGAGTGCCAAAGATGAATCCCTACTTAGCGTAGTCGGCAGCACCACTCCGGGAAACAGGACCGTGTTGCGTAGCGCGAGCACGGGCAGCGTGTCGGGAATGCGGGATTGGCTCATTGCCTCTTCTTCTGCGGCAGTCGGCAGAGGAATGGTCTGCTCGGGATACTCGTCGCCGGTCACCCTGCGTAGATTGGAGTCCATGGTCGGTCGTTTGTGCGACACAGCGTGAAGATGCCTAATCAATCGACACGCAACGTCTTACTGAGGTTTC
The DNA here is from genome assembly GCA_012267425.1 of Rhodothermales bacterium. Classification (GTDB taxonomy): domain Bacteria; phylum Bacteroidota; class Rhodothermia; order Rhodothermales; family Bin80; genus Plut-88865. The sequence goes on along the minus strand of JAAXGO010000251.1, from coordinate 4,054 downwards.
GACAAAAACCGGGCCAACAGATGGGTTCTGCCAAAATGTCCCGGTTCCCGACGTCGAGCGTCGTGCTGCGGCTGGCGAAGAGGCGACCATAACGCGGTTTTGCGCGTTAACTTCCGAACGTTGACGTTAGCCCTTTACTTCTCGCCTCTTCCATGTGGCACAATAGCATACTCGATGCAATCGGCAACACGCCTCTCGTGCGGGTCCAGAGGCTTTGCGAGGGTATGGAATGTACTGTGCTGGCGAAGGTGGAAGGCATGAATCCGACCGGATCCATAAAGGACCGTATCGGCATCGTCATGGTGGAGGCTGCCGAAGCCGCCGGTGCTCTCAAGCCCGGCGGAACAATCATCGAGTGTACTAGCGGAAATACTGGCGCAGGGCTTGCAATCGTGGCCGTCGCGCGGGGATACCGGTGCATTTTTACGACGACCGACAAACAAAGCAGCGAAAAGATCGACGTACTGCGGGCACTTGGTGCCGAGGTCATCGTGTGTCCGACTGATGTTGCCCCGGACGATCCAGAGTCCTACTACAGCGTGGCAGCGCGCTTGGCAACCGAAATTCCGAATTCATTCCACGTCAACCAGTATGACAATCTGACGAACTCCCGGGCGCACTACCTGACGACTGGACCTGAACTCTGGAGACAGACCGACGGGCGAATTACGCATCTCGTATCGGTTGCCGGTACGGGTGGATCGATTTCCGGAACGGCCCGGTTCTTGAAGGAGCAAAGACCGGCCATTCGGGTCATAGGAGTGGACGTTTTTGGTTCGGTCTACTACAAATACTTTTTCACGCGCGAATTTGACCCGAATGAAATCCATCCCTACCTGACATCCGGTGTGGGAGAAGACATTTTGGCCGGCAACATGGATTTCGACATAGTGGACGATTACGTACGCGTAACCGACAGGGATGCGATGCAGACCACCCGCCGCCTTGCACGGGAGGAGGGTCTTTTCGTCGGTCAGTCGAGCGGGGCGGCCATGGCCGGAGCGCTGCAGTGGCTGACTTCACGAGAGCGCCCACTGCCTGCCGACGCCGTGGTGGTGGTCATTCTGCCCGACTCGGGTTTTCGATACATTAGCAACACCTTTAACGACGACTGGATGCACGACCGAGGATTACTCCATCCTATGGACGGTCCCGATGGCTCCGACGAGCCGGCATCTTGACCAGTGCAAGGAACCCTTAAGATCCCCTACCGAATGGACGACCCCCAAAAAAAGGACAAATCATCGACGCAGCTAAGCATCGAATTAAGCGATGAAATAGCCGACGGGGAGTACGCAAATCTCGCCATGATCGCTCATTCTTCGGAAGAGTTCATCATTGACTTCGTGCGCGTCATGCCCGGTAGACCCAACGCCCGGGTCAAGAGCCGTATCATACTGACGCCGAACCATGCCAAGCGGCTCTTGCGTGCGCTGGACGAAAACATCAGGCGCTTTGAGCGATCGAACGGACCGATCGAAGAACGCGGCGGGTTCGACCAGGTTATTCAGTTCGGAAGCGGGAACGTCGGGCAAGCATGACGACGTGCTTACTTGCGCGCGCTTACGAGCATCGCTATGGCCAGTAGCAGAAAGGCAGCGTGCGGGGCAAAAGCCGTCACAACGGGATCCAGTTCGCCGCCGTAGCCGAAGGGCTCGGTGAGCTTCTGCGCAGCCAGGTACACGAACGCGAGAAAAAGGCCTCCGGCGATCCGTGCGGTCTGCCCGCCCCGGCGTCTCCTTGCGGCCAGTGGAAGGGCCATGAGGACGACCACAAGATTGGCGAGCGGATAGGAGAGTTTTGTCCAGAAGCCAACTTCGGGCCGTCCGAGGTTGCCCGCGCCGCTGCGTCGGAGCGCGGCGACATAGTCAGCCGCCATGGGGATCGTCATCGATTCGATATCACGCTCGGTACGCGCAAGATCGCGTGGAAGGACCGTGAGGGTCGTATCGAGGTCTGCCACGTATTGCCGCGTTTCTATCGCGCCTGAAAATGTCCGGATTATTACATCGGGCATGTACCACAGGGAATCCCGCCATTCCATGCGGTGGGCGTCCACGCGCTCGACGAGTCGCCCAAGGTCATCGAAGCGTTGCAGTGATACGCGGTGAGCAGTGTCCGTCCTTCGGTCGTAGTAGCCTAGCAGAACGACAGTTTTTGGGCTGTTCTGCCGGTGAATGTCGCTGATGTCGATCTGCGTCGGAGCAGTGTGGAGGTACAGGCTGTCGAATTCAAGGACCGTTCGGTTCGAAATGGGCACGATCCAGCCGTTGAATACGATCATAACGCAGCTGAGCACAACGGCCACGAGGGCATACGGGCGGAGAATACGCCAGAGGGACACTCCGCTCGTCTGTAGCGCGGTCATCTGCATAGTCTGCGCCAGCTTGCCGGTCACGAAGAGGCAGGACAAGAAGATGGCGAGTGGCGAAACCAGGCGGATGATTTCCGGGACATAACTTGGGTAGTACACCGTATAAATCCTCCCCATCGGGGCGTCGCGGTCGAGGAAATCGTCGATGTACTCCAGGTAATGCAGCAGGATGAAAAAGACGATGAGCGCAAGCGTCAGAAACGCGTACGCGAGGAGGAGCCGCCGGATGACATGCTTGTCGAATGTCGTCATGGGAAGTTGACTGCGGCGTGTGTACTTTGAGCGGCGTGTAGTTGCGGAAACCGTTCGCAAAACCATGAAAGTTCACGAATATCAGGCAAAAGAGATTCTGGAGCGCTTCGGCGTGGCGATGTCGCCGGGTACCGTGGCGGAAACGCCCGACGAGGCCGTCAATGTCGCCAAAGACTTTGCAGGCTCGTCGGTTTTTGTCGTTAAGGCACAGATTCACGCTGGCGGGCGCGGCAAGGGTGGGGGCGTCAGGCTAGCCCGCGGCCTTGACGAAGTGCGGGCCCGCGCCGAAGACATCCTCGGCATGCGCCTCGTCACGCATCAGACCGGCCCCGAAGGGCAGTTCGTACGGAAGATCCTGGTCGCTCCCGCGGTTGACATCGAAGAGGAATTCTACCTCGGCGTGACGCTGGATCGTGCCTGCAGCCAAAACGTGATCATGGCGTCCACCGAGGGTGGGGTGGAAATCGAGAAGGTGGCCGAAGAAACGCCGGAAAAGATCATCAAGGAATGGGTTGATCCGGGCGCAGAGTTGCTACCGTTTCAGGCACGGAGTCTGGCTTTTGGCCTGGGTTTTCGGGGGAAGGCGGCCCGACAAGCTGCAAAATTTGTCACCGCTCTCTACAGAGCCTATACGGACAGCGATGCGTCGCTGGCGGAAATCAATCCGCTGGTGTTGACCAAAGGAGGAGACGTGGTGGCGCTCGATGCTAAGATCAATCTGGACGACAATGCGCTGTTTCGCCACGAGGACCTAGCCGCCATGCGTGATCTTGACGAGGAAGATCCGCTGGAGGTGGAAGCCGGCAAGCATCATCTGAACTACATCAAGCTGGACGGAAACGTCGGCTGTATGGTCAATGGGGCCGGCTTGGCGATGGCAACGATGGATCTCATCAAGCTCGCTGGCGGCGATCCGGCGAATTTTCTGGACGTTGGCGGGGCCGCGAGTGCGGAAACCGTCGAAGCGGGATTCCGGATCATCCTTAAAGACGACAACGTGCGTGCGGTTTTGGTCAACATTTTCGGGGGTATCGTCCGGTGCGACCTCGTGGCACGCGGCGTCGTCGAGGCGGCGCACAACGTGGACATTTCTGTACCACTGATTGTCCGACTACAGGGAACGAACGCTGAGGAGGGTCAGGACATCCTCCGCAAGAGTGGTCTGGAAATCGAAACGGCCATCCTGTTCAACGAGGCAGCAGTCAAGGTAGGACTTGCACTGGCCGCCTGAATCAAGGAATCCACATGGCGCAGACGAACCTGCGACGCACTGCATCCGACGTAAAGATTCGCGAAGGGCTTTTCGGGCTGACGCCCGCCCGTATCATGACACTTTATCGCCGGGCGCCACTTCTTCGCCCCGTATCTGATCCCGACCTCGTATGGGAGATGTTCGAAGGCGCGTCACTCGTTCTCACGGCATGGAAA
>JAAXGO010000250.1 GCA_012267425.1 Rhodothermales bacterium | reverse complement strand
CACTCAATATGGCTACTCGGCAGGCCTAGTCGGGTAATAAGGGGGCATTCCGGCATCCTGAAGGTTGACGGTACGCACCAATCCACCTGTGGAATCCAAGATGGTCAAGCGTCTCCGCCCCGCATCGAGCACATAAAGCTGGCGGCCCACCAAAGCAACTCCAGTGGGTTCCAGGAATTCGCCGGGTCCTTCGCCGCTTTTTCCCCAACTTCCCCGTCGGCTACCGTCGGCAAGATCGAAGAGATGGACGACCGGAAAGGACCCGGTAAGCACGACCAGGAGAGCACCGTTGGTACTGACCGCCTTTATATCACCCCAAACGAGATCATTTCCGTCAAGGTGGTAGAGCAGATCACGATCAGAGCAAGTCTGCTGCCCTGTACTGGCTGCTGGTGCCGCGAGAACCGCCGCCAGCACCGCGCCACAGACCCGCATGGAAGCAGTGTTGCCGCTGACTAGTTTCCCCATTTACTCCACCTGGCTGAAGTTGCAGATCTCGCTGTTTTCCTTGGTAACCGTGCGGCAGTGTCCGCCGCCGCACTTGACCACGGTGTAGTTCGAAGAGTAATCACCGTCGGTAGCGTAGGCCGCACTTGGTTGTGAGGTACTCAACGCGAAAACCAACAAGAAGCTCACGAACACCCCGCGATGAATCAGAACACTCTCGTCGGAGTTCCTTATTCCTCCAGGAGACCTAATGTGCTGTTTTGGCCTGGTCCCCGCGTTGGGGCCAGGCAACCATGCTTTAGGGTACAACCCCGCCAGCTTTTCTGCAAGAAAAAGTCTTGTCCAACGAGATGAGCCTGAATCTGAGGCGGATTTCCAACCAGAGGTGAGCCCGAAGTCCGGGGCAGAGAGATCATTGGAGGATGACCGAGGCACTTCGCACCGTCCGTACTCTCAACCAGGTTTGGGTGGACGGCAACCAGCCAGCGGACATCGAGCTTACCGACCGGGGTTCCGCCTACGCTTTCGTCCAACACACGCCAGTCAGCTTCGCGTACCACGCTGTCAGAAGTCCGGACAAGACCTCAGCCAAACGGTTCTTGAAGAAGGTGACCGGCTTCTCCAGGACCCCGATCGCCCGCCTCATCCAAAGGCGCTGCAGAACGGGCTCCATCCGTGACTACTGCAGAAAGCCCCGGTCAAAGCCTTCCCGCGCGGCTACACTCCCCAGGATGCCGCCCACTTCACTGAAGTCGACGAGACCTTCGGTAAGCCCTCCGGACCCGCCACCAAGGTCATCCGTGCGCACATGTTTCATGTCTTCGGCGACGCGCGCTTCGAACGCCTTGTTTCCATCCCCAACGGCCCACCCGATGGCGGCGGGACTTGCCATTCTTAGCAGCAAAGAGGATTCTTCCGACACATGCCGCGTTTACAGGCCGCTACCGCACGACTGATTGCCCCGACAAAATGAGACGCCGCCTTTTCGCCGCTCTGGCACTGTCATTTGTAGCCACCGCCGCGTACTCACAGAATGGACCTGTTCAATTCGGAGATCTGGCCGAAGGGCCATACGACCGACTGATCATCGAGGGCGCCATGGTGTTGCCAGGGCACGGCGGACCGCCGGTTGGCCCATACGACATCGTAATAGCTGGCAATACGATCGAGGACATGATTCCATTCGATCCCGTCACGGCCGAGCGACGCGGGGCCACGCCGCGAACAGCCGGCAACCGTGTGATCAATGCGGAAGGAATGACCGTGATGCCAGGGATGATCGATCTCCACATGCATCTCAGGCGCGAGCCCATGCCACTGGAATACGTGTACTACCTCAAACTGGCCCACGGCGTCACCACGATGGTACCTGCTCCGGATCGAGGCTTGCACTACGCAATGGAGGAGGCGGCCCGCAGTGAGGCCAATGAGATCCTGGCGCCGCGAATGTTTCCGATCTGGGGATGGGGCGCAGGTACCAATTACGACCGGGAGTTTCTTGAAGACCCGTACAACGCGCTGCAGATAGCCCACGAAATGCGTGAACTCGGCATGCATGTCGTCAGCGTCGGTTCACTCGGCTGGAATCAATGGCTCTTGGGTGCGGTGTGCTACGCTGTCGAAGCAGTAGGAGGCATTACGACCTACCACATTCCACCGAGCACGACGTCCGTGACGCAGGCCGTGGACGCCGCGCGGCTGGGCGTTACGATGATCGAACACCACTATGCATACGCTGAGTCGTCACTGGATCGGCAGGTTCAAGACTATCCGCGCGACTACAGCTACAACGACGAAAACGCCCGCTTTCGCCACGCCGGAAAAGTGTGGATGGAGGCAAACAAAGAGAGACTCCTGACCGAAGTAGCCGATTCTCTCGTCGCTTACGGCACAACAATGCTGCCGACGCGAGTCGTCTACGAAGCGAACCGCGACATCCTGCGTGCCCAAAGCCTGCCGTGGCACGAAAAATACACGCACCAGTCCCTCATAGAATGGAACCTTCCGAACCCGGCATATCACGGGTCATATCACTACGACTGGACGTCCGACGATGAATACTACTGGTACTATGCTTTCGATCTATGGGGAGACCTGATCTACGAATTCAACAAACGCGGGGGCCGCGTGGCCTACGGAACCGACGACAATTACATCTGGGCGACGCCGGGCTTTTCGAATGTCCGCGAATTGCAGCTCCTCCGCGAAACCGGCATGCACACCCTCGAAGTGCTCAAATCCGCCACGTACAACAGCGCACAGACACTGCGGCAGCCGGATCTTGGCCTCGTGCGACCCGGCTACAAAGCAGACCTCATACTCGTCGACGGCAGCCCGCTCTACAATCTCAGGTTCATGTATTCGTTCGGTGCACTGAGGCTCGATGACGACGGCAACATGATCCGTACCGGCGGCATCGTACACACAATAAAGGACGGGATCGTGATGGACAACCGCAGGCTCATGGAAGAAGTCGAGCGCATGGTCGCCGAGTCCAAGCGGGTGGCGGCAACCGATGCCGTAAGCGAGCCGTTTGTCATCATACAGTCCGGCAATAAGTGACTCACTCGACGAGCGCGTGGTAGGTCATCACGTAGAAGATCTGATTGAGATTCAGCCCCCCTGCCGGTATGAGCTGCGTCATGATAAGGGCGAACAGGCACTCCTTCGGGTCGATCCAGTAAATCGGATAATAGGCGCTTCCCCATCCATACGCGCCAACCGTGCCTACTTCACCCCATCGCCCGAGGTCCTCAATGACCCAGAAGCCGAGACCAAAACCAAGCCTGCCGCCAGCGTACATAGCACCGACGTGATTCGTACGCATAAGTTCGACCGAGTGCGGACTCAGCACGCGAACGCCGTCTAACTCTCCATCGCCGAGGAGCATCTGTAAAAAGCGCCCGTAGTCGGAAGCCGTAGATAAGAGTCCTGCTCCGCCAGAATAATTGCGGCGGGGCCCGTGAATGTAATCCGTCGTGGACGTGGGCTCACGCAGCTCCAATTCGCCCGATTCACCTACACCGTAGACGGGGGCCAGTCGGTCCGATTTATCGGCGGGTAGGAAAAACGTAGTATCGTGCATCCCAAGCAGCTCAAAGATGCGCGTACGAAAAAAGTCGTCCAGCGGCATGCCAGAGACTACTTCGACGAGATGGCCCAGTACGTCCGTCGCGAACCCGTATTGCCACGATTTTCCTGGATGGCCGTGTAGCGGAAGCGTCCCAAGCCGCTCGATACTTTTACCAATGGGCTCGTCTTTGTCCGCAAAATACCACCCAAAGAGGCCGGCCTCCTGATACAGTGATCTTGCCGCTCCGGAGCCGTATGTCAGCCCCGCCCGGTGCGTAAGCAGGTCGTGAACGGTAATGGGACGCTTGGCGGGTGCCAGCACGAATTCGACCGAATCAGGGGCATCTTCAGGCGGCTTGGACGCCACGACGGCGTCTTTAAAAGCCGGAATGAACTTGTGAAGTGGGTCGTTGAGCATCAATAGGCCATCCTCATAGAGAATCATTACTGCTACAGACGTCACAGCCTTGCTCATCGACGCAATACGGAAAATGGCGTCGGTCTGCATAGGAATACCCGCTCCCACGTTCCGCATGCCATACGGCCTAAAGCGCACCGCGTGGCCGTCACGGACGATCAGTGAAACGACTCCTGCAAGTTTCCGGTCGTTAATAGCTCGGTCGATTACGGAATCCAGCCGGGCCAGTCGGCTTTCGGAAAACCCCGCCTCTTCTGCTTCGCTTTCGACGAAAAATTGCGCATAGGCGGGAAGGACACTCCAGACTAGCGAAGCGATAAAAAGAAGAATGCGCATTGCAGCTCCCTTACTAGTGTCGAAGAAAGAAAAACATACGCAACCTCGACGCAGCATTGCCGGAGCGTGTTCTTTATTCTGCCTGTCGTTTCCATTTGGTGGGTGGCCAGATGAGTCTTTCATTGAGCGCAGTCGACCGAGCGATGCTGGCTGGCGAGCGAGGTGCCGGCGCTCAGATGGCGATGAAAATCTTGGTACGGATGCTGCCGGTCTACGGCACGAATCGGCTGCTTGACATTACAGCAGCACACATCGACAGCGCACTCTTCCAGGGAGATGCAACGCTCGAATGGGCCGAACGCCTCGCCGGGCTCGAAGCCCGCGTTGCCGTCCCCACGACGCTGAATGTAAGTGGCGTGGACGAGCATGGATGGCAGCTCTGGAGCGTACCACCGCTTTGGGCCGAAAAAGCCCGAAGGCAGATGGATGCCTACCGGGCCATGGGGTGCACGCCCACCTGGACCTGCGCCCCGTACCAAGAATCAAAACGCCCCGTGCCGGGGCAGCAGATTGCCTGGGGCGAGTCCAGCGCCGTTATTTTTGCCAATTCAGTACTCGCCGCGCGCACGGAGCGGTATCCGGATCTGCTTGACATCTGCGCCGCCATCACGGGCCGTGCCCCGGCGGTGGGACTACACCTTGAAGAGAATCGAGCAGGCCGGATCCTGTTTCAACTCAAGGCCGTCGACGCTACGGTGCAAAACGACGAAGGATTCTGGGGCGTTCTGGGGCACTTCATCGGGAAGACAACGCGCGAAGCCATACCGGTCATCGACGGAGTGAAAGTCCAGCCGTCCGAAGATCAGCTCAAAGCCCTCGGTGCTGCCATGGCGTCGTCGGGGGCCGTGGCGCTGTTTCACCTCGTGGGCGTGACGCCTGAGGCGCAGACGATCGAGGCAGCGTTCCACGGTAAGTCTCCGGAAAAGGAAGTAGACGTAACGACGGAAGCACTACGCGCCGCACACGCAGAGCTTACGACGTCTGCTGGGCAAGAGCTCGACCTTGTTGCACTGGGCAGCCCTCATTTTTCGCTTGACGAATTCCGGAATCTTGTGCCCCTTCTCGCAGGGCGCCGCCGCCATGATGCTGTACGCTTTCTTGTCACGGCCAGCCGTACGATCCGGGCACTCGCGGACCGGCTGGGACTCCTAAGCGAAATCGAGCGATTCGGTGGCACAGTGACGGTCGATACGTGCATTCTCACGACGCCCATGTTGGGCCCGGGCGTCCGCATCGTAATGACGAATTCGCCCAAGTACGCCTACTATGCGCCGGGTCTTCTTGGGACGCACGTGGTTTTCGGTTCCCTGAAAGACTGCGTGCACTCCGCAGTAGCAGGCAAGATCGTACGAAGCGCAAGCCCATGGGAGGCGTGATTGCAGGCCATCCGGTCGTACCAGGCACAGCACACGGCGTGGCACTGGTTAGCCATGAGCCACTGAGCTTTTGGGGCGGCTACGACCAGCTGACCGGCGAAATTATCGACCGCCGCCACCCGCTGTCTGGGCTACATGCTGCGGGCCGGATTCTCGCTGTTCCGGCTACTCGCGGATCGAGTACAACGACTGCCGTCCTCCTTGAAGCCATTCGACTCTACACGGCGCCCGCGGCTGTACTGACCCTGGGCAGCGATACATTTATTGCTCTTGCCTCCGTCGTTGCAGACGAGCTCTACAGCCGCACGCTTCCGATAGTGGCCCTTAACGAAGAAGACTATTCGCTGCTCGAAACTGGACAAACGCTTCGCGTTCATGAGGACGGACGCATTGTATTCTGACGGCAGGTGTCAGCATGCGGGCCGCATTGCCACGAGCATTTCGCGTTTGCCTGGAGGTCCCGGCTGCTTGGCAACGTCGTATCCGCAGGCCATAAGGCGACGACGCACGAGTCCCCGCGCCGAGTAGGTTGAGAGTCTGCCGCCAGGCCTCGTTGCGGCAAACAGTCGAGCGAGGAAGTCGGCTGTCCAGAGTTCCGGGTTCACGTCCTCACTGAATGCATCCAAATAAACGGCATCGAATGGCGGACCAGAGATAACGGTCTTCGTTGCATCGCAGACTACGAGCCGCAGTGTGGCAAGTAGGGAATGGCGGTAGTGATACGTGCCGAATTTCGGATCGTCAGGCAACACCTCGCGCCACGCTGCTGCAGATGCGCAGCCAAGCACAGCAGAGTAGTTCAACCTGGTGAGTAGGGCGTGTGGGAGGATGATTTTTTCGAGGGCGGTGTAGTGTAGAGAAGCGGTTGCGCGCTGTGCGGTGAGCAAGAAATTCAAGCCTGTCCCAAAACCGATCTCAAGAACGCGCACGGGTTTCAGGGCTGCGAAGCGCTCTTCTACTCCAGCGCCCCGGAAGAATACGTGCTCCGCTTCAGTCAGAGCGCCGTGCGTACTATGATAGGTTTGTCCGTACACAGCGCAGAGCAGCGTGTCGCATCCGTCCGCTGTTTTCGTGATTGTAGGATGTGGAGGTGTCATGCGTTCGCAGAGAGCGTTGCTCGGGTGGATCCCTTAGCGCATGTCGTTGGTTGCAATTGGCAGAATCTAGCCGGCAGACATTTCTACATGCCCAGCCCTGCGGCTCAAGATTACCTCAAGGCGATCTACAAATTGCAAAGCGATAGCGCAGTGTCCACGACCGACATTGCGCGCTCTCTCAAGGTGTCCTCCGCCTCGGTCACCAACATGATCAAGCGCCTGGCGCATGCCGGACTTCTCATGCACGAGTCGTACCGGGGCGTTCGCCTCACCGAAGCGGGAACGAAGATTGCCCTCGAAACGGTGCGGCATCACCGCCTTCTCGAGACCTATCTCAAAGAGCGCCTGGGCTACTCGTGGGCTGACATGCACGAGGAAGCCGAACACTTGGAGCACCATATTTCGGAGGCGTTCGAAGAAAGAATCGATGCGCTTTTGGGCCATCCGACACACGACCCGCACGGTCATCCGATTCCAACTGCAGATCTGCGTCTCGTCGAAGTGGATACCGTTCCCCTTGCCTGTGCAGAAGCCGGACAGACCGTATTCGTCGATCACGTCTCAGATTCGGACGTCGGCATACTGCAGTATTTGGAAGACATCGGGCTGCGCCCGCAGTCTACGGTGACAGTTGTCGCCAAGGCACCCTTCGACGGTCCCCTGACGCTCTCCATTGACGGAAAGGAGTGCGTACTTGGCTGGCAGGTTGCCTCAAGCGTCCACGTTGCGGTCAGATGATCGTCTGCCCGAGGAGCGAGGCGATGAGGTCCACGGCCAAGACCGCGGTCTGATTCCGATTGTCCAAGATGGGGTTAATCTCGACGACGTCTATCGACGCCACGCGCCCGTCGTCGGCGATAAGCTCCATGAGCAGGTGTGCTTCGCGTATGTTGAGACCCCCAGGGACGGGAGTTCCGACTCCCGATGCGTACATCGGATCCAGACTGTCCATGTCGAGACTCACGTGGATTCGCTTCTGATGTCCGAGACGCCGCAGGCTCTCTTTCGCTACAGCGGCCATGCCTTGTTCGTCGATTTCTCGCATGGTAAAGAGTGTCATGCGGCTGTTGCGCAGCATCTCGCGCTCCGGCCGATCGATCTTCCTTAGGGCGATCAGAACCACATCGTCTGCTGCTACTTTTGCACCTGAGCGTCCGATGTCTACAAGCTCCGGCGAACCGAATCCTCGAAGAACGGCGAGTGGCATGCCGTGGACGTTTCCGGTCGAGGACGTGTCGGGAGTATTGTAGTCGCCGTGGGCGTCTATCCACAGGAGGCCTGCAGGTTCGTCGTGCGTTGTTCCACCTACAGTTCCGATAGCAGAGGAATGATCGCCTCCCATGATAAGCGGCATGTACCCAGCTTCGATGGCCCTGCGAGTGGCGTCGTACAGCCTCTCGCACACCAAGCTAATGGCATGCACGAATGGCGTGGCGTGCAGCTGGGAATCGAGAGTGTCCCTGACAGCCACGTTGACATTTCCGTAATCGTGTACATCGTATCCAAGGGCGCCGAGACGGCCAGCCAGCCCGGCGTGTCGAAGAGCGCTCGGACCCATGTCCACGCCGCGGAGGTCCTGCCCCAGATCCATTGGAACGCCGATGAGGCGGATGGCTTTTGTCATGATCCGCTTCAGGTCTTGCACCGTCACTATATACCAGTCGTAGAGTTGGTAGTTGCTGAGTCCGGCATCAACGTCGAAGGCCGATGCCTCGCTGGAAACACCGCCACTGCATCTTCGGTCGTACTATCGTGGAGTGGTTGCGCATACTCCTCGTAATTCGCTTATCCGAAGGCATTGTCCGCAGTGACAAACAACGTTGGCGGCAGACCGCACCGCATCGAGTGCAACGAGTCAAGGGGTCGCGACAAGGTTACCGTTTCTCCGGTGAAGGGTTAACCGGGCGGATCCGCCCTGTCGCGGGAAGCGTTTGGGAGAGCAGCCGTATTTCTGCACGTCTGCGTCTACATGCGTCCCCTGGCTCGGCTTAACCATTTCTTCTGGACCTACAAGCACCTCTTCGTTCCGGGCCTGATTCTCGCCATGATTTCGGCAGCCTTCTCGATCACCGTTCCGATGATCGTGCGTCAGGCCGTCGACGGCATTCCGCGATTTGTAGGACTCTACCGGCTGTATGCGGGTACGGAACTCCAGGCCCAGCTCTTCAAGGCGTTTTTTCTGACGCTCATGGTGTTTGGACTGATCGTAATCGGTCTCAGCCTCGCGAGCGGTGTCTGTTCATTCCTTATGCGCCAGACGGTGGTAGTCGCCTCACGACACATCGAGTACGATCTGAGGAACGCCCTGTACACGCATCTTCAGACGCTCTCGCGCTCGTTCTATCACTATACGTCAACGGGCGATGTGATCACGCGCTCGACGAGCGACATCGAACAGGTTCGGCGCTATATAGGGCCAGCTATCATGTACATAACCCGTGCGAGCGTGATCATGGTCACGGCCGTTACGGTGATGCTCGTCATTTCGCCGACGCTGACCCTGTATTCGCTGCTTCCGATGCCGCTGCTTGCCGTATCGGTCTTTTTCGTGGCCCATCTCGTGCATTCACGGAGTGAGGCACTCCAGACTCAGTATTCGAAGCTCACTTCACGAGTGCAGGAAGCTCTGTCGGGGATTCGTGTGCTGAAAGCCTATACGCGTGAGGAGGCCGAGGCACACGCCTTCGAAGAGGAAAGCCGTGCATATCGCGCACGCATGTTGAGCCTGGCCCGCATCGATGCGGCCTGGCGCCCAGTTTTTCTCCTCGTCATCGGCATGTCACAGATTCTCGTCGTCTGGATGGGTGGCCGTCTCGTGGCAGACGGCGTCATCACGATCGGCAACATCGTCGAGTACATTATCTATGTGGCACTGATGACGTGGCCCGTCGCGTCGCTCGGCTTCGTGATTTCGATGGTCCAGCGCGCTGCCGCTTCTGTGGAACGCATCAATAGTGTCCTGGACACCGAGCCCGAGATCACTGATACCGAACGCACCGATCCTCGACTGCGGGAGGTCAAAGGCCGCATAGCTTTCGAAAATGTGAGCTTCCGGTACGACAGTGGCCCATGGGCCTTGCGTAACATCTCGTTTTCGATACCTGCTGGGAACACGCTCGCTGTTATCGGACGGACCGGTTCGGGCAAGACAACACTCGTGGAGTTGATCGCTCGCCTCATCGATCCTCAGCGGGGCGTTGTCAGAATTGATGGGCACGACATTCGAAGGATGCCTCTCTTTACACTCAGAAGCGCCATCGGACATGTGCCTCAGGATGTCTTTCTCTTCAGCGAGACCATCGAAAGCAACATTGCCTTCGGAACGTTGGGAGCATCTCGGGAAACCGTGGAGCAGGCTGCACTGGAGGCCGAACTCCTCGAAAACGTCCGGGAGTTTCCAAGCGGCTTCGAGACATTCGTCGGAGAGCGCGGCGTAACGCTCTCGGGCGGGCAGAAACAGCGTACTTCGATTGCGCGGGCGCTCATCAGAGAGCCGAGGATCCTCTTATTGGACGATGCCCTGAGTGCCGTCGACACGAACACGGAACATCGCATTCTTGGTCATCTCCGCCAGCGCTATGGCAAGCAGACCGTCGTCATCGTAAGCCATCGGATTTCCACTGTGCAGGATGCCGATCTGATTCTGGTACTCGACGAAGGCCGCGTCGTCGAGCGCGGAACACACCAGGATCTGATTCACAGCGACGGTCCGTACGCCAATTTGTATCGGAGGCAGCTTCTCGAGGCGGAGCTGGAGGCACTATAGGCGATGATTGTCATTCCGCTCGGAACGGCATCGGCCATGCCGACGAAAAAGCGGCATTTGCCGGCTCTCGCGGTGACCGCCGGTGCAGCCACGGTGCTCTTCGACTGTGGGGAAGGGACGCAGCTGCGCATGATGCAGGCTGGAGTCAACCACACGCGCGTGAAGGCGATTTTTATCACGCATCTGCACGGCGATCACTATTTCGGGCTTCTCGGACTGTTGTCGACGATGATGCTGGCAAGCCGTCAGTGCCCGCTAACGATCGTTGCCCCGAATCAACTGGAAGACTTTCTCGATGGGTTGCCGACCGTGTTTGACATGACGTTTACCATCAGGCACGTCGGTCTGCCGGAGAATTTTTCTTCCGGCTTGGTGTTCGAGACCGACGGTTTCACTGTCGAAGCGTGTGCGTTGGACCACCGAGTTTTCGCCGTCGGCTATAGGCTTGAGGAAAAGCGGAGGCCGGGCAACTTGGATGTCGAGGCGGCGCGTGCGCTTGGAGTAACGGAATTTGTGCATTTTCGGGCGCTCAAGCGAGGACACAGAGTTGTTCTACATAGTGGCAATATGGTAACACCGGATGCAGTGCTGACCAAGAGCCCGCTTCCAAGGTCGATGGCCTACGTAACCGACACGCGCCCGTGTGCGGGCTCGAAGCACCTCGCACGCCAGGCATCGCTGGTGTACCACGAAGCGACTTTCGGCGACGCCTTCGAAGAGCGGGCACAAGAAACCGGCCATTCCACGGCGCGCCAGGCCGCAGCAGTCGCACGCTCAAGTGGCGCAAAGCGGCTCCTTCTCGGCCATTTCAGCGCGCGGTATGCCGATGCACAGCCTCTCGTCAACGAAGCACGGGAGGTTTTTCCGCAAACAGAGGCAGCCGTCGAGCTCCAACGCTACGAAATCTAACCGGAGGAGTAGCACATGGCGGCACCTGAGAATACCCGGGCGGAAAAGGGGATCGACATGCGCCTGCTGAGGCGCATCGTGTCGTTTCTCATGCCCTACAAGGGGTGGGTACTCCTGGCGTTTGTGCTCGTGATGACTGCGGCGTTTTTGGGTCCCTTACGTCCGAAGCTCATCCAGCTCGCCATTGACGACCATATCGTGCCTGGCGATCTGGCTGGCATGAAGGGCATCATCCTGCTCCTTGTCGGTGCCCTGTGTCTCGAAGGAGCTTTGGGATTCACGAATGCCTACCTGACACAATGGATCGGCCAGCAGGCCATCTACGACGTGCGTGTCAAGGTGTACCGGCACATACAGCGCCAGGGCCTGCGCTTTTTCGACCGCACGCCCATTGGGAGATTGATTACCCGCACGACATCCGATGTCGAAGCGCTCAGCGACGTGCTGTCGGCAGGCGTGGTTGTCATCATCGGCGATCTGTTCCGGCTCATATTCATCACAGCCTTCATGTTGTCGCTGGATTTGGTGCTGGCGCTGGTCACGCTCTGCGTGATGCCGCTCATGATTTGGGTCACCTTCTGGTTCAAGCGCAAAGTGCGCGGACAGTACCGCGAAACTCGTAAACAAGTAGCACGCCTGAATGCGTTTCTGCAGGAGCACGTAACCGGAATGAGCATCGTTCAGCTCTTCAACAGGGAAGAGGAAGAGCGCCGTCGCTTCATGGGCATTAACGACGAGCACCGCGTTGCGCAGATCAAAACGGTCTTCTACTACGCGCTTTTCTGGCCGGCGGTCGACATAATTGCATCTACGGCAATCGGACTCGTGGTGTGGACGGGCGGTGTGAAGGCGCTCTCTGGAACGCTAACGGTAGGCGTTCTGATCGCATTCGTTCAGTATGCCCGACAGTTTTTTGAGCCGATCCGCAATCTGTCTGACCAGTTCAACACGCTGCAAGGGGCAATGGCGGGTGCCGAGAGGATTTTCGGGGTCCTGGACAACGACCGGTCCCTGCCAGAACCACAGGTGGCAGCCAATTTCCGCAGGCTCGACGGCCACATCGAGTTCAGGAACGTGTGGTTCAGCTACGATGACGAGGAGAATTGGGTCTTGCGCGACGTGTCGTTTACAATCGAGCCGGGCCACAATGTGGCGGTCGTAGGAGCGACGGGAAGTGGCAAGACCACGATCATCAATCTGCTTCTGAGGTTCTATGACATTCAGAAGGGCAGCATCCTAGTCGACGGAGTCGACATTCGCGAGTATCGGCTCCAGAGCCTGAGACGGCGGATCGGACTGGTCTTGCAGGATGTGTTTCTGTTTTCGGGATCGGTCGAAAGGAACATCACTTTGATGGATCCCGCCATCGATCATGATCGTGTCCGCGAGGCGGCACGTGTAATCGGAGCGGACCGTTTCATTAAACAGCTGCCCGACGGATACGCGCACAACGTGCGCGAGCGAGGCGCGTCGCTCTCGCATGGGCAGCGGCAGCTCCTTTCGTTCGTACGCGTGCTCGTGTATGACCCGGACGTCCTTGTCCTCGACGAGGCCACCTCAAGTGTCGATACGGAGACGGAGCACGCCATACAAGTTGCCCTCGATACGCTTCTGGAAGGTCGCACCTCACTCGTGGTCGCACATCGGCTTTCGACGATCCGGCATGCGGACACGATTCTCGTTCTGCACAAGGGTGTGCTTTGGCAGCAGGGGACACACGAAGAACTCCTCACCGAAGGTGGGCTGTATCGCACTCTCTACGAACTGCAGTACCGAGAGCAGGAGCACAGAACGGCGGCCTGACGCGAACTTCTGCAATACCTGCGCCGTGAAACAACGGACATACTAAATCGTATATCGTCGATAAACGTTATTACTATGGCACAGCGCAGAACATCTGCATTCCCGCGCACAGATAGGCATCTTGCGGCTCGGGCACGAGCACTTGGGCATCCGGCGCGTCTTCGGATTCTCCGCCTCCTTGCTGCTCGCGGTGGGTGCATTTGCACAGACATAGCGAAAAAACTGCCTCTGGCGCAGTCGACGGTGTCGCAGCACCTCAAGATCCTCCGTGAAGCGGGTCTTATTGGCGGCGAGATAGATGGCCCTCGCACGTGCTATCGCCTTGAACCTGTGAAGATCAACCGGCTGTCGGAGCATTTTTCGGATCTTTTTAAATCACTCCATCCACGCTCTGTGACGACTATTTCAGAGCCGTGTTGTGCCTCCGATGGCGCTGACGTCAAAGAAAAATATGCCCGTATAGCTACGCAGAGCACGACATGCTGTGGCGATGGATATTCCATGATCGGAAGGAGATACGACCAGGTTGACGGCTATGTACCGGAAGCAGATCTTAGGCTCGGATGCGGTCTTCCCACCGAGCATGCGGGTCTCAAGAAAGGGCAGACCGTTTTGGACCTGGGATCAGGCGCTGGTCTCGACGCTTTCGTTGCTAGGCGCATAGTTGGGCGAGAAGGACGCGTTGTGGGGTTGGACTTTACGCGGGAGATGATTGAGCGGGCCCG
>JAAXGO010000249.1 GCA_012267425.1 Rhodothermales bacterium | reverse complement strand
GGCCCAGCATGCGTACACCAGATTGATCAGCCGTCGACTATGCCAGGACTCCCTTCTCCACGATCACCCCGAAAGGTAATGTAACACCCGACAAAAATATTGCTCCCAGCACGGAACTTACCATGCTACACCAGCTGTTCCGTGACCGGGCAAGGTCGCGCGCTCGCCCCGCTCGGGTTGTACTGGTCGAAGCTTTCGCCCTTTCAGAGGGGCTGGCCTTCCGCTGGAACTTCGGTCTAATGAACGCGACGCTCGAGCAGAGAATACGTGTGCGCGGCGTCATTCGGAAATAATCGATACCAAAAGCGTAGCATGACACGCAGCGTCACGAGGCACGTGCAACGGAACCAGCATGCATCACACGGCTCGTGTGTTCGCATTTCTGTGTGGCTGGAGGTGGGAGTGACGTCGCGATATTGTCGGCGAGCTTACGGTGTATGAAACGATGATTGATCTCGGCAAACTAGGCAACGTCAAGCAGCGCTTCCACGAAGTGCGCAGCCTGATCGTGCAGCCGGAGGTAGCATCCGATCACGTCCGGATGGCGAGCCTGGGTCCTGAATTAAGGGAACTCACGGACGTGGTGCAGGCCATCGACAAATACGAGCGCCTGCTTGCCGAAAAGGAAGACCTGCGCGAGATGATTCGCCTGGAAGACGACGCGGACATCGTCGCCCTCGCAAAGTCGGAACTGGAAGATCTCCTTGCGTGCGAGCCAGACATCGAACGCGAGGTACGGCTCAGGCTCCTCCCCAAAGATCCGGCGGATTTGAAGAATGCCATCGTCGAAATCCGTGCCGGTACTGGCGGGGACGAAGCTGCACTCTTCGCCGGCGACCTCTATCGGCTCTATTTCCGCTTCGCTGAGCGGCAAGGATGGAAGACCACGATACTGTCTGAGTCCGAAGGGTCGGTGGGTGGATTCCGCGAAATCGTCTTCGAAGTAAGCGGAAAGGACGCCTATGGGCGTCTCAAATACGAAAACGGCGTGCACCGCGTGCAGCGTGTGCCGACAACCGAATCGAGCGGACGGCTGCATACGTCGGCGGCCAGCGTGGCAGTCTTGCCCGAAGCGGATCAAGTCGACGTGGTCGTCGAGCCGAACGAGCTCAAAATCGACGTTTACCGTTCCAGCGGACCGGGCGGCCAAAGCGTCAACACAACTGATTCAGCGGTCCGTATCACGCACCTTCCAACCGGCTTGGTCGTCACCTGCCAGGACGAGAAAAGCCAGCACAAAAACAAGGACAAGGCACTACGTGTGCTTCGTTCCCGGCTCTACGAGCACAAAATGGCCGCAGCGAAAGGGGCCCGCGACGCCGCGCGCCGATCTGCCGTTCAAAGTGGTGACCGGTCGGTCAAGATCCGGACATACAATTTTCCGCAGGACCGCGTGACGGACCACCGCCTAAGTGGACCGAGCAAGAATCACCTGCTTCGCAAGATCATCGACGGGGATCTTGACCTCCTCATTGGCGCGCTTAGGACGCTGGACAATGCAAACCGCCTGGCAAACCTGTAAGGCGGACGACAATTTGACTGTAATTCATGGCCGACTCCCGGATCAATTGATTCCTGCACTCATTGAACGAACGCCTTGAAAACGCCCTGCTCCCGAGAGGGGGCATGACACGAATTTTCCAATGTCATTCCATGGGGACGCGGATGCTACTTGAAAAGAATATGTACGAATTGACGTACATCCTGTCGGCAATACTGTCCGATGACCAGTCGCGGGAAACCGTCGACAAGCTCAACAAGCTTATTGAGAATGCCGGCGGCACGGTACGGCACGTGGATGAATGGGGTTCGCGCCGCATGGCGTATCCCATCAGAAAGAAGCGCAACGGCTACTACGTCAACATGTACTTCGAGGGCCCGGGCAAGATGGTCGCTAGGCTGGAACGGACACTCGAAATCGACGACCACATCGTTCGCTATCTGACGCTGCGAATGGATAAGACTATGATCAAGCATTACGAGGCGCGCCGAAGAGCGTCCGCTAAGGCTGAGTGATCACGCGAGATACGTCACACTAAACCCCATCCTGCCCTACTATGCCCAAGGAACCCATCTACGTCGACTACAAGGATACGGACTATCTGAAGCGTTTCATCAACGAGCAGGGCAAGCTCCTCCCACGCCGCGTAACCAACACGTCGGCGAAGCGGCAGCGGAGCATTTCGAAAGCCGTAAAGAGGGCACGCCACCTAGCGCTCTTGCCCTACGTGGCCGACTCGGTACGATGACGCCCGGGTTTTCAGCGTCCAATGAGTAAATGAGGCCCACGCCATGCAAGTAATACTCCTCAGCAATCTGGCCAATTTGGGCGAAGAGGGAGAGATCGTACGTGTCAAAGCTGGGTTCGGACGCAATTACCTCATTCCGCAGGGCTACGCACGCCTTGCGACCCCGGGTGCCGTTCGTGCACGACAGGATGAAATGCGCCAGCAGGTGCGAAAGCTCGCGCAGCAGAAAAACAGCGCAGCGCTCCTGAAGACCGAACTGGAAAAAATCGAGGTGGTCGTTGCGGCCAAGGTCGGCGAGGAAAACCGCATTTTCGGCACGGTTACGCCGGCACAGGTGGCGCTCAACCTTACCGTTCAGGGCTTTAGAATTGATCGCAAGCAGATCCGGCTTAATGAAGACATTCGTCTGCTCGGAGATTTCACGGCCACGGTGAAGCTCCACGCTGACGTGGAAGCCACCGTCAAGATCAAGGTCGTACCGGAAAAGTGACCCGGCGGTCGTAAACCGGCAAGCCATGCCGTACCGGCGCGTGTTCATCCTGCTGCCTTTGTGTCTGGCACTTGTTGCCGGCGCACGTGCGCAGAGTCCGCTGGACCTCGTTGAGTGGAGCATTGCGGCGGAGCCTTCGGAAGACTCCAACGCGCAGTGGCGTATCGACTTTACGGCAGCCATTGACGAGGGGAATGAAAATGACGGCGTGTGGCGGATGTACGCGCTCGATGCGCCGCCTCCTGCACGTGCCCTCACGATTGAACTCGATGCCCTGCCCAGTGGATTGATCCTCGTAGGCCCGCCGCAGCAGGCTGGGGCGCAGTCCGGCTACGACGAGTGGTTCGACAAGGGAGTAACCTATTTCGAGCGTGAAGCGTCGGTGTGGCTATGGCTTCGTATGGACTCGGAGGCAACCACTGCCACCGTTGGCGGCACGATCGAGTTCATGATCTGCAACCAACGGATCTGCCTTCCGCCGACGAAATACCCCTTTGAGCTTCACCTTGGCGCCGGGGCAGATGCAGGTATGTCGGCGGCCAATCGAGTCGTTGAAGTGCCGGAAGACATGAATTTTGGTGGCGGAAGCAGACTCTGGGCCTTCCTGCTTCTGGCCGTCGGAGCTGGGATGGGTGCATTCCTTATGCCCTGCGTCTATCCGATGATTCCGCTTACGGTATCGTACTTCACGAAACATGCCGACTCGCTTTCCGAGTCCGTGCGTATGAGCCTCGTTTACGGGGTGGCGATCGTCGGCACGTTTACCGCGCTTGGCACGGGAATGGCCGCGTTGGTCAAGGGTGCAGGAGCGCAGTCCATTGCAGCTAACCCGTGGGT
>JAAXGO010000248.1 GCA_012267425.1 Rhodothermales bacterium | reverse complement strand
GACTCCCTTCTCCACGATCACCCCAAAAGGTAATGTAACACCCGACAAAAATATTGCCCCCAGCACGGAACTTACCATGCTACACCAGGATTCACCGTCGAAGCGACCCTCGGGCGACCTCATCTTTTCGGCTGATTGTGAAATAATTGTGGAACAACGTATTTCAATTTGACAAAGGGCCCTTCCATATCAGCATTGTCATCAACGCCCTTGACCTCGACGACACCACGTTCCGGGACCTGCCTCCGCCTTGGGCGACCCTCCTGAACCTGATCCGCCAGTTCCAGAACGCAGAACACTCTGGGCTTGAGTGTGGCTCCGACCGCACTCAGCACGCCCGCCAGCGCCGGGGATCGGCAAAATATGCCTCCACCGAGGCGTTCAGTTTCGCGGTCGCCCTGGCGGCTCATGGCCTCGGATCAGCTGGCCGCTCCAATACGGCGAGGCGCACGTGCTCAAACAGTGCTCAGCTTACCGTCGAATACGCACGTCGAAGACAGCATTGCGCGTGATGACGAGCTCATTGATGCGCCTGTGGTGCGTCGTCTTCATTTCCACAGTTACGGCGTGGAAATGATGTTTTCGGACCAGTTCGGCGATTTCTGGGGAATCGTCGTACGTCATCAGGAACTCCGCACCTGCCTCGCTGAGGATGCCGAATAGGTGTTCATGATCGATGTCGTGATGTTTATACAGCCGTCTTCCCGCCTGCTTGCCGCCAAGGGTGTACGGTGGATCGACAAAGACCACCGAGTTTTCGGCGCTGTCCAATTGCGATTCCAGGACCTCCATCCCGTCCGTGTGACGAAATTCGATGCGGTCTGCGTGGTGTCTGATGTTAGCTAAGCGATCTTCGAGTGTATCCGGGTACCAGCGAGATGCCAAACCTCTTCCGTTCTCGCCTGCACGGAGAAGCGAGGTGCCGCGGCTAAGAATGCCCCCGCGCCGCGTGCGATTGAGAACGAGGGTACGGAATCCGCGGTCTACAACACTCTTACCCTGAGAGCACGCAATTCTATTAACAGCTTCGCGAGTAGGCTTGAACTGGCGAATTCGCCTATGCAATTCCGGCCCAGAGCACAGGGAAGCCTGCCAAAGCGCCGCGACATCACGATCAAGCTCGCAGAGAAGACAATTCTCTACAAGATTCTCCATCACGGCGGTCAGCGACACGATGCCGCCGCCCACAAAGGGCTCGATGAGAAGGCGCGGCTTTTCTCCAAGGTATTTGAACCACTCGCGGATGTGGGGCACAAGCCACGTCTTGCCGCCTGGGTAGCGAAAGAGGCTCCGCTGGGGAACGCTGGCGACATTCGCGGCAGGAATTGGCGAAGCCTGAAACGAATTGACTGAGGCAAGAGCACCGTCGCTGTGTGACAGAGTGCGCATTGCAGATTCATCCGGCGGATACCTGGCGAACACTACGGTTACGGGTGCTGCCATGTTCTTGGGCGGATCCATCTGGCCAGCAGATCGGGTATTCTCCTGTAAACCATGTGCTATCGCGGGGGATGTCCCTTGCCACCGCTGCGCATCGAGCGCTGAGATGGGGACGCAGGGCAATCGATTCGTCCTGAAAGCCTCCTGCGCGCGGTATGCAGGTGAACCCAGTGCGAGCAGGTGTGCTCGCCGGGTGCAAGCGTCGTGTCTGCAAGCGGCAGCGAATTTAGCGGCGGCACC
Organism: Rhodothermales bacterium; assembly: GCA_012267425.1. Lineage (GTDB taxonomy): Bacteria > Bacteroidota > Rhodothermia > Rhodothermales > Bin80 > Plut-88865. The sequence goes on along the minus strand of JAAXGO010000248.1, from coordinate 3,312 downwards.
ATGGCATGTCGGCCGGTTGATTTTTGAATGCGATCGAGGCCATGACCTGCCTATGCCATAAAGTATCATACCCTACTGACGACCGCCCCCTTTTGTTAGACAACCCGGTGTGTAGGGGTGCAAGGACTCCGCGAAGAAGTCGGGTACTTGTATCTGCGCTTGGCCCGGCGGTATCTTAGCGATGCCCATCAGGTTGATTCTTGGTCGAAAAACAATGAACACAGGAGACCTTTCACGACGTGTTTTCATCCAGCGCCTGTGCTTGTTCGGGGCCGCAGGCGGAGTGCTGTCGTCCTGCGGAGATGGAGAGGCCCCCTCTGAGATGCCGGCAACGACTCCCGACGAAGCGTTTGAGGCCTTCAGCTGCACCGACACGTCGGGACTGACCGACGCAGAGGCGACGATGCGGACGACATTGAATTACGTTGATTCGTCACATGTCGAGGGCAAGACGTGCGACAACTGTGCCCTCTATGTCCCGCCTGTGGGTGGCGCGACTTGCGGAACCTGTCTGACCGTCAAGGGCCCAGTTCACCCTAAGGGGTACTGCGACATTTGGGCGGCGCAGACCGCCTGAGGTAGTGCCAGTGGGCACACTGTCGTAGCGCGCATTACGTTTATGTTCCGACGCACATCTGGATTCTATGGGAGAAGCCGCTTCTTCCCCGGGTGAATCCGGTGGTGCGATGAGCTTGCCGGGACACGGTTTCAGCACGCTGCCAGTATTCTTGGCTGGGATCTGCACCGTGCTCGGCGCAATCATGTTTTTGCGGTTCGGGTATGCCGTAGGCAATGTAGGTCTCGTCGGCGCCTGCGCCATCATCGTCCTGGGGCATCTAGTCACGATCCCAACGGCGCTTGCGATCGCCGAAATCGCTACAAACCGCAAGGTGGAAGGCGGCGGGGAATACTTCATTATTTCCCGGTCCTTCGGCACAACCATTGGTGGGGCCATTGGCATTGCGCTGTATCTCTCGCAGGCCATTTCGGTTGCGTTTTATATGATCGCCTTCGCTGAAGCTTTCAGCCCGATGGCAGGATGGTTCCAAGACACGACGGGAATCCCATTCGATCCCAGATTTATTTCCGTACCCGGTCTCCTGGCACTCATCGTACCGGTCCTCGTCAAAGGAGCAGGTATCGGAATCCGCGTTTTGTACGTCGTGGCGAGCGTACTGCTCGTCTCGCTTGTGCTGTTTTTCATGGGTTCACCAGTAGACGGCTTTGACCCGGACACGGTATCGCTGACGGCCGTGGCGTCCGACCACGACGCATTCTTTGTGGTGTTTGCCATCGTGTTTCCGGCGTTTACCGGAATGACGGCGGGTGTCGGCCTTTCGGGTGACCTGAAGAATCCACGGGTTTCCATTCCACGCGGGACACTCGCGGCCACAGCGGTTGGCTTGGTCATCTATTTCTTCATCGTCATCAAACTGGCCCATTCTGCGCCGCTCGATATGCTGGCCGAAGATCAGTTGGTGATGCGCCGAATTGCTGTGTGGGGACCGGCCATTCTAATTGGGCTCGGCTGTGCCACGCTTAGCTCTGCGATCGGCTGTGTCCTCGTAGCACCGCGCACACTGCAAGCACTAGGCGACGATCGGACGTTTCCGTGGCGGGCGGCCAACGGCTGGCTGGCGAGCGGATTCGGAGATGCGAACGATCCGCGTAATACGACGATCGTCACCGGTGTCATCGCACTTGCAATCGTGTTTTTGGGCAACGTGAACGCTGTGGCGCGGCTCATTTCGATGTTCTTCATGGTCACGTACGGTTCGCTTTGTGCAATAAGCTTTCTGGAGCATTTTGCGGCCAGGCCGAGCTACCGTCCGAGTTTCCGGTCGCGGTGGTGGGTGAGTCTCTTTGGCGCGGCTATATGTCTGTTCCTGATGCTGCAGATGGACCCGATCTTCGCGCTGTTGTCGCTCGTAGTCATGGTAGGACTGTACCAGATCATCAAGCGCACGAAGAAGGCTGAAGGCGACTTGGCCGCCATGTTCCAAGGCGTACTCACGCAGGCTACGCGGTTCATGCATATCAAGCTTCAACGCCGACGGGAGAAGATCGAAGTGGACGAATGGCGGCCAAGCATTATCATGGTCAACGGACGCACATTCGACCGCAGCAGCCCGCTTGACTTGGTCCGCTGGCTGTGCCACAGGTTCGGGTTTGGTACCTATCTGCACTACATCGAAGGGCGACTAGACGCAGCATCCTTCGAGGAAAGCCGCCGGGTGCAGGAGCGGTTGATTGATCTCGCGAGAAAGCAGCACAGCCCTGTATACATGGATACGCTGGTGAGCCCGTCAATGACGTCGGCCCTTGCACAGAGCCTCCAGGTGCCGGGCGTGTCGGGCCTTAGCAATAATGCAACTATGTTCGAATTTTCGCGGCACGATGAGCCGGAGGTGGCTGCCGGAGTGGCACGTCACTGCCTGTTTGCCGCAAGCACGGACATGACGATGTTGGTACTGCGGCATGGAGATCTCCATTTTGGTCAACGGCAGACGATACACATTTGGGTGACGGAGGGCGACCGCGCAAACGCCAACATGATGATTCTGCTCAGCTACATCCTTATAGGACATCCCGATTGGCGTGGTGCCAAGATTCGGGTGTTTGCCGTGTTTCCTGGCGAAGGGATAGGAGAGAGCGGTCGCGAATTTCGACGCCGCGTGTCACGGGGTAGGTTACCCATTTCGGACAAGAATATCACCTTCATTGCCTCTGGCGACGGCGAGGCCCTTCAGCCTGAGGTCGCCAAGCGATCGGAGGACGTAGATCTAACCGTAATGGGATTTTCCGTCGACGAGCTACGCGAACGCGGCGCGGAGGTCTTCAGTCGTCATGCCGGGCTCAGCGACGTTCTTTTCGTCCATGCGCCGCACGAGATTATGATCGAATAACGTCGCTTAAGCCAGTACGTTTTCCCGACCGGAATCCCGCACGAAGAGGCAGGTCGCATTTGTCGAGTCGACCATCGCGCGCATGAATTCGAAATTTGGCGATGGTACGAGGCCGAAGATGTTGAGGTCGGCCTGGGGCGCACGAGTGACGAAATCAAGGAAGCTGCCTTCTCCAACAACGACTTTGGTTTCCGGGATGCGGGCGAGGTCCACGAGGCGACTCATGAAATGATGTGCGCTGGCCCTCTCGTCAGGGTCCGCAATAACGGTAATGATGCGCAGCTCCGCCTTCCAGTTGCGCATCAGCTTGTATGCGCAGAGCACTGATAAGTCCAGGTTTCCGAAGTCCCAACGCAGTTGCCAGTCCGGGCTCCGGTCACGGATCCATACGTTGATTGTTCTTCGC
>JAAXGO010000247.1 GCA_012267425.1 Rhodothermales bacterium | reverse complement strand
GATTGATCAGCCGTCGACTATGCCGGGACTCCCTTCTCCACGATCACCCCAAAAGGTAATGTAACACCCGACAAAAATATTGCCCCCAGCACGGAACTTACCATGCTACACCAGGCTCTTCATCTGTATTTAGACGGCGAACTCCACGCGCACGAGCAGCCCTGGCTGTTTTGTCACCTGGCGGACTGTGAAACCTGCCGTCGCCTTATGGACGCCGTCATGGAATTCCGCCGCATGAGCCGACGTGACGTATGCGAGGTGCCACCGGATGTCGACCACGCGATTTTCGAGGAGCTCAAGAAATCCGCGACGCGAAGCAATCGACGGGACAGATACTGGGATCGCCGCCCTCTCTGGCAGGTCCGGCAGACAGTATCTCTTCGGACGGGCATGCTGTGTGCCCTGCTACTTTTCGGGGCGGGATTGTTGTTTCCACACGACACTGGCGTTTTGCCTGACGATTCCGTGGTGACCGAAATGCCTGAGGAGTTGCAAATGGGAGCATCGTATGTTAACAACGTTTTGTACGTCATGACTCCCGGCCTCGTCATTGAGGCTTCTCAAGCGGATGACTGACGGGTATGGGACAATTCTGGCCCGAGTTGCGTAACCTCGGTGCCTTGGTGTTTGGATGCATCCAGCCATGATTCCATCCCTTGAGAAGAAAGTCCGCGTCCGGTTCGCACCCAGCCCGACGGGGTATTTGCACATAGGCGGGCTGCGCACGGCTTTGTACTGCTATTTCTTTGCCCGAGCGCAGGGTGGACGATTCGTGCTCCGGATCGAGGATACGGACCGAACAAGGTTTGTTGCCGACGCAGAAGACGACATTCTTGAGTCGCTTGAGTGGGTCGGCCTTGAAATCGACGAAGGCCCGCGTGTCGGGGGGCAGTACGGTCCGTATCGGCAGTCGGAGCGAACCGCGCTCTATGTAGACGCCGCGACCCGGCTGTTGGAAAGTGGCCACGCCTACCGCGCTTTTGACACACAGGAGGAGATTCAGGCCATGCGTGACGCGGGGGGCTTTACGTATGGTGCGGCTGGTCGAATGCGCATGACGAATTCGCTTACGCTTCCAAAGAGCGATGTAGAGCAAAGGATTGCGGCGGGAGAACCGCACGTAGTACGGCTTCTGGCTCCCGAAGAAGGTGCCATCGAGTTTTCGGACCTGATCAAGGGTTCGGTGTCGATTCCAGTTAGGCAAACGGATGACCAGGTGCTGCTGAAGTCGGAC
>JAAXGO010000246.1 GCA_012267425.1 Rhodothermales bacterium | reverse complement strand
GGGGGGGGGGGGGGGGGGGAGATCAGGTACAGCACGTTCTGGAGCTTCTCCTCGAAGCGCGCATCCGGCGCTCATCTTGAAGGCCAAGCGCGGCTCCAGGCAGCCCGACTGCCACACGAAACTGTGGGACGCGCCCGTGTCATCGACCACCACGCTTCGCGACCGGGATCCTCCAGGCACTTTCTATCCGCCTTCGAAAGCTCAATCTTAACCGCTACCCGCATGGTGCCCTCCTTCTTCCATTCACAAAGAGAACGAAGAGGCAAACAGCGATAGATATTCAATAATCTATTTACAACAGCATACTAGATCCCGAACGATCGTCCGCCGCTGACGGTCAAGAACTGCCCAGTGACGAATGATGCAGCGTCGCTGGCATAGTAGACAAGAGCACCTGCTACGTCTTCCGGCACGCCCCAGCGACCGGCTGGAATCGTGCTCATATATGCATCCTTCATCGCCTGGGAGTCCTTCTCGTGGCGTTCTACAGGTATCCAACCGGGGGAAATCATGTTTACTGTGATACCAAAGGGGGCCAGTTCCGTCGCAAGGCTCCGCGAAAAGCCAACCTGCCCGCCTTTCGCCGCAGCATACGCTGTAAATGGGGCAACGCCGAGCGTGAAGACTTCGGTGATAATGTTGATGATGCGTCCCCAGCGCTGTTCCTTCATGTGCGGCAGGCAGGCACGTGTAAGCAAGTACGGGCTTTTCACGAAAAAGTCCAGCATCTGCTGGTAAAATGCCCAGCCGTATTGTTCGATGCGCCGTTGGGGCTGATCGCATGTGGCGTTCGGAACCAGGATGTCTATTGGTCCGAGATCGGCTTTGACCTGTTGAACAAGCCTGTTGACGTCGTCTTCGTCGGTTACGTCCGCCCGAACGAGCGTACCAGTATAGCCACGCGCGGCGAATTCGGCGAACGTGTGCTCCGCACGGCTTTGGTTGTGAGCATAGTTTAAGGCCACTCTCGCTCCTGCCTCTGCCAAAGCGAAGGCCATCGCCTTGCCCAAGCCGGTTGAACTACCGGTAACGAGAACGACGCGGTGGTGGAGCGAGAATGACACGGAATCGGGATCGCCGGAAGTACCTGCCTCAAGCAAGGATGCCTTTGATGATGCGCCCACCAACGTCGGTGAGGCGAATGTCGCGCCCACTGAAGCGGTACGTGAGCCGATTGTGGTCCATCCCAAGAAGATGGAGCATCGTGGCATGCAAGTCGTGGATTGTCGTGACGTTTTCGATCGCACGATAGCCGTACTCGTCGGTTGACCCGTACGTCGTGCCGCCCCGTATGCCCGCTCCCGCCATCCAGATGGAGAACGCAGATGGATTATGGTCACGACCGTCCGTGCCTTGGGCAAAGGGTGTGCGACCGAACTCGCCGGCCCATATGACGAGCGTCTCCTCGAAGAGGCCGCGTGCCTTGAGATCCTTCAAAAGCCCGGCAATCGGCTGGTCGACGGCATGAGCGTTTTGCTCGTGGCCTTCTTTGAGTTTCGCGTGCTGATCCCAGCGGTCGGAGGCGCATTTTGGGCATGTAAGTTCGATGAAACGAACGCCGCGCTCGACGAGCCGTCGGGCCAACAGGCACTGCGCAGCATAGCCGCGAGTAAAGGGGTCCGGCGAATCCATCCCGTAGAGCCTTTTGGTCGCTTCGGTTTCGCCGGATATGTCGGTCAGCTCAGGTACCGACGCCTGCATTCGGAACGCCAACTCGTAGTTGAATATTGCTGATTCCACCTCCTGAGCGTGCCCTATGCGACCCAAGAGGCGATTGTCGGTCTGGTTCATGAGCGCCAATTTGCGACGCTGGGCCTCGGTGCTTACTTCCAGCGGCTCGACGTTGGCAAGCGTTTGCTCTCCGGCGCGGAAAATCGATCCCTGGTACGACGCCGGCAAGAAGCCACTGCTGAAATTGTCGAGACCTCCCGGAGGGATGAGGCCGCCATCCAGGACGACGTAGCCCGGAAGGTTTTGATTTTCGCTGCCGAGCCCGTAGTTTACCCACGCCCCCATTGATGGCCTTCCCTGTATGCCGATACCGGTGTGCAGGAAATAATTCGCGTTCGTGTGCTCTGGAAAATCAGCCACCATGGACCGAACCACGGCCAAGTCGTCGGCACAGCTTCCGATGTGTGGAAACAGGTCGCTGACTTCGAGCCCGCACTCACCATACCGGCGAAAATCCCACGGGCTCTTCATAATGGTCCCGATACTGTTGAACTGTGTCGCGTCAACCGTGAACTTGTCGTGCGGGCTCTGCCCGTTTTCACGTGTCAGACGAGGCTTCGGATCGAAGCTGTCGACCTGCGAGACGCCGCCGTCCATATAGAGAAAGATGACGCTGCGCGCCTTCGGGACCTTGTGCGGCGTGCGAGGAGCAAGCGGATGTTTGCGCATTGGCGGCGCTTCCTTCAGGATACGGCCATATGCGGCCGTTCCCATGAGTCCCATAAGGGCAAGCCCTCCGAAGCCATTGCGGCACAGCGCGAGCATCTCGCGCCGCGTCATCGGACAGCAGAGGCGATGAGGAGTAGACATCAGACCAGATAGATGAATTCCTTCAGGTTAAACACCACGTGGCAGTAGGCGGCCCAGAGTCCGGCGTCGCTTCCACGCACGGCAGGATCTACACCTGTTCGCTCAGCCTCAGCTTCGAGGAAGGACCGTCCCGCCGCAACCTCTTCCGCCGTTGGCAGACGCGACAACGCCGTAAGATATATGTACTCGATCGTGGTGTCAGTGTCAAGTGGCTGCTTCTTCGCTATGGCATTGCCCCAGACCCTGGCCTGCTCGGCGAAGAAGGGGTCATTAAGCATCGTGAGCGACTGTGCGGGTACGTTGCTCGTATTGCGAGCACCGAAGGTCGAGAACGGCACCGGACGATCGAAAGCCAGCATCATCGGCGACAGAAAATTGCGTCGTACGGCGAGGTACACGCTACGCCTGCCCGCACCGTCGAGCGGCCCCGAATGCTCCGGGCGCCCACGCCCCTTGAGAAAATCGGTCAAATGCGTTGGCACCGGTTTTCCAAACATCGTCGTGTCTAGGCGCCCGGACACGCTGAGCACCGCATCTCGGATCGCTTCCGCTTCAAGACGCTGCACGGGAAAATGGCTCAAGAGGATGTTCTCAGGATCTAACTCATTGACGTCCTCTCCCGCCAGCGTGGCTCTCCGGAACGTCTCCGTAAGGACAATTTCCCGCAGCATTGCCTTGATTGACCAATCGAGTTCGATGAAGCGCAGCGCCAGGTAATCCAATAGCTCTGGATGTGTCGGAAGTGAGCCCTGAGCTCCGAAGTTGTCGACGGTCTTCACGATGCCGCGCCCGAAAACATGATGCCACAAGCGGTTAACAATCACGCGCGCAGTTAGCGGATTGGCCGGATCCGCGATGCGTCGGGCCAGGTCCAGTCGGCCGCTAGCTGATTCCGTAAAGGGCGCGTCCGTCTTGTCCAGTGCGGAAAAGAACCTATGAGGAACCGGCTCGCCACTCGGCATCCGGTAATTGCCACGCCCGAAGACCGGCGACGTAACCCTGTCGCCGTCTGTAACGGCATTAACAAACGAAACCTCTCCGATGGCCTCAACTTCGGCGTCCATGCGATGGAGATGGTCGGACACGTCTACCTCCGGTAGTTGTCCCAACTCTAGGGCATGGTCGAGGGCACGAGCCTGCGCAGCCAAAAGGTTTCCTCTTTCCCACGCGCGAATTGCTTGCCTCAGGTCCTTTGTTGATACCGGCAAATCCGCCAGCTCTGGCGGATCGCCGGAAAATGTGACCACGTAAGCCGCCTCGATGTACGAATCACCGGCAAGACAGAGGCGGTGCGTTTCGGTAAGAAACCGCTCTTTGTCGTACGTACCTACGAGTAATTCCACATAGGCCTTCCGCCCTCTCCACATCGCTACGTCGAACCGGTACGTCCTAAGCTTCGGGCTGTTAACCTCCACTTCGAGGTCGCCGTGAATAGGATGCCGAATGAGCTGGAAGTTATCTACCACGATCCGAATTGCGGAATTCGCTCCCGCGCCGATAACGTGCAGGCTGTCGTGCTCGATGACGAACGTCGGAGACCGGAGTGCGCCAGGTATTCCTGCAGCCACCTGCCGACTCGTAGCGACCCCTGCCGTTAGGCCGCTAATGCGGCCACCCCGAGTGAGCGGAATTCCCTGTATGGATGAGGCACCAAACGCTGGTCCCTGCGGAAACCATCCGTCGTACGTGCCGCTCCGAAAATCTCCGAGTACCTTCCAGGCGTGTGCCGAATCCCTTTCCACCTCCGGTGCCGACAACGACGTGTGATCGCCGGTCAGTTGTACGGGCGAACTCCCGGCAGAGCGTTCCCATACGGCAGCGACGGACTCGCGCAACCCACGCCCAATTGACTGCAGCGAGTCCAGACTCGCTTGCTGGTGGGCCGATAGTAGTGGCGTCGAGGCGAAGCGCGTGCTTTCGACCATCCCGTAGAACGAATAGTAGTCGGCAGTGGGAAGGGGATCGAATTTGTGATCGTGACATCGCGCACAGGCTAGGGTCAAGCCCTGAAACGTCTTCGTCGTGACGTCAATGATATTGTCAATACGTTCGGCTTCGTCGATACGATTGTCCACCGGGCTATGCTTGCCTTCTCCGAGTGATAGATAGACCGTTCCGATGACGGACTCGTCGTACCCTTCGGTCGGATGGGTACGGGGATCCTCCATCAGGTCGCCCGCAAGATGCTCCGTCACGAATCGGTCATAAGGCACGTCGGCGTTGAATGCGCGGATTAGATAGTCTCGGTACCTCCACGCGCCGTCTATGGTAAAATCGAATTCGTGGCCCTTCGACTCCGCGTACCGAACGAGATCCATCCAGTGGCGCGCCCATCGTTCTCCGAAACGGGGGGACGCGAGGAGTTCGTCGACGAGAAATTCGTACGATTTCGGGTCGGGATCTTCCATGAATTCCTTGACCCTTTCCGGCGGCGGCGGAAGACCGGTCAGAACGTACGAGGCGCGGCGAGCTAGCGCTTCCTTCGTGGCCGGAGGCGCGGCATAAAGCCCGCGATCATCGATCCTCTTGGCAATGAAGTGATCAATCGGGGCCGTGCCAGACGGAATCACGGGGGCTGCAGGGGGAATCAATGCCCATGGCCGCTTGTACTCTGCACCCTGGTCGATCCAGCGTCGAAGCAGGGCAATTTCGCGCTTGGAGAGCGTCTTGTTGGCCTCCGCCGGAGGCATCCGCTCGTCGGGGTCGTCATTGGTGATACGCTTGATCAGAAGGCTGCGCCGTGGACTACCCGGAACTATGGCTCGCCCGCCACCTTCCCGCTTTGCGGTTGCTCCCTCGCGCACGTCGAGGCGCAGCTCCGCTTCGCGCGTACTCACGTCGGGCCCGTGGCAGACGTAGCACGAATTCGATAGAATGGGCCGGATATGATAGTTGTAGTCCACCCTGTCAGGTAGTTCGATCCCTGCATTTGCCCCGGAGCAGGCCTGCACCACCAAGGCTAAGGCCAAGACTACAGCATCCGGAATGACGCTGCGTACAGTTGAGGTCGGACCAGTCATTCGTAGCTGCAAGGCGGCGCTTCCCGGTACGTATGGAACGCCCGGAGCTTCCACACCGTCGGACGTGAATTCGATTAGATCGGCGCTCTAGAGAGAAGGTAATGAACCAGCCACGCCATTGCACCTCGATTCCGAAGGGCGATATCAAGCGACTGCCCCTTTTGCCGCTTGTTTGTATCGTGCTCGTCACTTGCGATTCGTCGGATTCCGCCACTGATCCCGAACCGATCACCGAGTGGAAGAGTTTGGGAGAGGTCGCCCCATACCCTGTGGGCGTGGCAATCCAGTCAGGCCACATTGCATCTGTCCCGCGAACCGGCCTCATCAGTCGTGTTTTTAGCAGCATCACGGCGGAGTACGAAATGAAAATGAACCCCATGTCAAGGGGGCAAGGCTCGTATGCTTGGGAAGCTGCTGACCAACTTGTGAATTTTGCTGAGAAGAATGACATGCAAGTGCACGGCCATGCACTCGTCTGGCATCAGACGACGCCTGCCTGGCTAGAGTCTTTTGGCGGCAACGATCATGCCTTCGAAGAAGCAGTACGCGACTATGTCACGATCGTCGTTGAGCGCTACGCAGGAAAGGTCGTGAGCTGGGACGTTGTCAACGAGGCGTTCGAGGACGGGTCGGGTGAAATGCGCCAGTCCGTATTCCGGAGGCGCATGGGCCCCGACTACGTTGCCAGACTCTTTCAGTATGCCCGCGATGCCGACTCGGACGCATTGCTCTTCTACAACGATTACGGATCGGTATGGGACGCGGCGAAGGGAGCGGCCATCCTGGACATGGTGGATGATTTTCAACGTCGTGGTGTACCGATCGACGGCGTGGGGCTGCAAACACACATCACATACACCTTCCCGCCTTTGGAAAACCTTACCGGTATGATGGACGAACTTGTCGAAAGAGGTCTCAAAATTCACCTCTCGGAACTCGACGTACGCGTCAATCCCAATGGAGATATCGCAACTCTCACCGATACACGCAGTGAGGAACAGAAAGCACGGATAAAGGCCGTCGTACATGCCTTTAACCAGCTGCCCGAAGAGAACCGGTTCGCAATCACGGTCTGGGGCCTTTTGGACCCGGACAGCTGGCTCATCGATTTCTGGGGAAACCCGGAATGGCCCCTCCTCTTCGATTCGCAGCTGCGTCCTAAACCGGCGTATTTCGGCTTCTTGGAAGCGCTTGAAGAAGATTTTTGACCGCGAAGCCAGTCGATGTCGCTAGGCCTGCCGAGTAGCCATAACGAGCGCTTAACATTTGCAAGTCTGCCGGTTAGCTCTGCCGAGTAGCCATATTGAGTGC
>JAAXGO010000245.1 GCA_012267425.1 Rhodothermales bacterium | reverse complement strand
CTCATGCTCGAAAATGCCTGGTACTCGGTCATCTCTCCTGAGAGCTGCTCCTCGATCCTGTGGCGGAGCTGGAATTTCAAGGAAGAGGCCGCTAAGGCGCTCAAACTTACCGCGCCGGATCTCATCAAAGTGGGAGTCATCGATAATATCGTTCCCGAACCCGTCGGCGGTGCACACCGCAATCCTGATGCAGTCTTCAAGACGGTGGGCCGGGCTATCTGTGAAACGCTCGAAGAACTGGACCCGTTGCCGACTTCTGATCTCCTCGACAGACGCGTGGCTCGGTTGGACAGAATCGGTGTCTTCCGTGAATCCGTCGCGGAGCCCAATGGACAGACCGTTTGACGCGCAATCGAACGCGGCTGCCGCACCTACCGACTTCGAGCTGGACGCACTGGCAGCCCGTACACTTGAAGAAGACGGCTTTCGCATCGACGTAACGACGCTGGCAACGGTGCCTCTCGACACGGTTGCCGATGCCCGTCTCGTAGTCAAGGAAGACGGCATCGTGGCAGGGCTCCGTCTTGTCGAGCGAGTTTTTCACACCGCGGATCCAGCGCTATCGGTCACCTGGACGTGTGCTGACGGCGAGTGGCTGTTCAGCGGGACGGTTATCGGACACGTCGTCGGAAGTGCGCACGCAATTCTGGGAGCCGAGCGGACGGCTCTCAATTTTCTGCAGCGAATGAGTGGTATCGCAACCGCAACTCGGCGCATGGTTCGAGCCGCTGGCGACTGTGGGACACACATCCTCGACACCCGCAAGACGGCTCCTGGCCTCCGCATAACAGACAAATGGGCAGTGCGGCTGGGCGGCGGAAGAAACCACCGATTTGGGCTCCACACCATGATCCTGATTAAGGACAACCACATTGCGGTTGCCGGAGGCGTCGGTGCTGCAATCCGTGCGGCACTCGTATATCGGGACCGGGAAGGTCTTGCCGTCTCGATCGAAGTCGAAACACGGACAATGGACGAAGTCAATGAAGCGCTCGCCGCCGGTGGCTTTGATTGCATTCTGCTTGACAATATGGTTAACGTCGGCACCGACGGTGAGGTAGATACCTC
>JAAXGO010000244.1 GCA_012267425.1 Rhodothermales bacterium | reverse complement strand
TTTTTGAATTTCGCGGGTAGCTTCATCAACCGGAGGGCCTTGCGGTACCCTTCCGGATTCGGCATACCGAAACGGCGGTACTTGCGGGTCTTCGTATTTCGACCTTTCTGGTGTCCGATGATCAGCACCGTCCTATCGTAGTGGTCAAAAGCGGTGCCGCGCAGCGTGGCGAAGCCGCATACCATGGCCGGATCGTCGCCGTATAGGCGGTCGCCCTTGAGCTCTACGAAGTTGTCGGTAAGTGCTCCGACGTAGTCAAGTGTGTACGGCCTGAACGGATGCCGCGCGATCTGCACCCGCTGCCAACGGGTCAGATTGCGATAGATTGATCTGCGTAATTGCTCGACGCGCTCGGCAAGGAGATCGATCTCGCCGGCAAGATCAAGCTCCGGCGAGGCGGTGTTCCTCTCTCGCAATTCGTCAAGCTTCTCCTCCAGTTCGAAGAGAGGCTTTTCGAAATCCAGCAGGTATTTGGAGTCTTTTTTGCCCATCGTCGCTCTTGCAAGCGTTGATGAAACACATAACTACCCGGCCATATGCCTGGGTGTTTCCGGTCAGGTTGCAATCCGAATTGCACGCACCATGACGATCCAGTCCAATACTGCGTTCTGGTTACGAACGTAAAACCAATATGCACGCTCAGCCTCTTCGGCGGTCATCCGGCCTCCTGTTTCGGTCACGGAGAAAACGCCGGGTTGCAGCTGCCATTCTGTCGGCGGGTCGAATCCGTCGTCGTGGAAGTACCCGACCAAATGCCGTCGCCCGGCAAGGACGTCTTTCCACTGAGAGGTACGCTGTGCAATAGCCGACCATACCGATCCTTTGCCTGCTCGGTGTGCAAGGCGACATATGATCGGATTGACCATTCCGGCAAGAAGGGCGACAAAGCCGCCGAAGAGCCGTCGCGCGGTTGGGCTGCGAAGCACGCCAAGTGCGTCTTCGGCGTGGACGAGCCGTACCTGGTCGGGATCCTTGGTGTGAGGTCTGAGAAGATGGACGCGCACGGGCAGCCCTTGAAGGCGCTGCATCAGCGTGAAAATGAGCGGATCAGACAATTGGGCCGTACCGAATATGACATCCTTGATTCCTCTGAGAAGGACGATGTCGCGTAAGTGGTGCAGCCGTCCGAGACAACCCGTTTCGTCGTCCGACTTATTCGGCGACACATACCCGACGAAGATAGACGGTCTTGGTCCGTCAGCGTCCATGCAGCGCCGGAATCTGGTCGCTTCCAATGCCGAGCCGACCAAAACCGTGCGACCGAATCCGCGTCTGCGTACGCGTCGAAGGAGCCGGACGGCGGACAGCGCAAAGGCACCGGCGGGAAGGCTGGCCAGGACTACGGCGCGTGAGAAAGCAATGTTACGCACGAAAAAAGACACCGCGGCAAGAAAGAGAAATGCGGCAGCGACTCCGAGCCATACCGGGCCGACGCGTCGGCGATGGCCCTTGTACCCGCCCAGCGTTGCGATTACGGCAGTAGCGATCAGCGCGAAGCCGGGAGCGATTACAAAGGAGAAGAGGCCCGAAAATGTGACGCCGGACTGTGCTTCCCTCAGTTCCCCCAAGCCAACTACAACGCCCCAGCTAATCGCAAAGTCAACGATTGGTGGTGCCAGTCGCTTGAGTGCATTTCCGAGTGCGGCACAACTACCGTGCACCACTACGGCGAGCCGTAAAAGCCACAGAACTGGGCGTGGGTAGCTGTGGTGGAGGTGCTTTTCCGCAAATCGGAGCATCGCGCCGTAGAACAACTTGACATAGCGCACCTCACTTTTCGTTGTAGAGGCGCCTTTGTAGTGGATGATACAGGTATCCGGGGTATACAGAATTTTCCAGCCCGCCTGCTGGATGCGGTAACACCAGTCGAGGTCTTCCCCATACATGAAGAAGCCCTCGTCAAAGAGGCCCGCTCCGCCCGATTCGGTGGTCTGACCGTTCACGTGCGGCAGTGTGCGTTTGTGGTAGAGTGCCTCGTGCCGCACCAACATGCACGAACCACTGAGGGCGTCTACTTCGGTGACTTCGTCTATTGGCAAGTAGGTCAGATTATACTTCCCGAAGAGCCGGCTTCTCGGAAACAGACTGCTGAGTTTGACCATGCGGTAGAATGCAACGAGCGGAGTCGGAAACGACCGGCGGCTTTCTGGAGCGAATGAACCGTCGGGCCCCAGTATTCTGCAGCCGGCCGCACCCGCCTCCGGGTGTATATCCATGAAATCCACGAGCGTGCGAAGGGTATCCTCGGCGACGATCGTGTCTGGATTCAGAATAAGCAGGTAGCGCCCGGAGGCTTCTCGAATAGCCTGGTTGTTGGCACGGGCGAACCCCAGATTCTCATCATTCGCAATGACACGAACGGTAGAAAACTTGGTCCGAAGCATGTCGACGGACCCATCCGCCGAATTGTTGTCAACAACGAATACTTCGACCGACAGTGAATCGCTGGCAGCCTCAACGCTCCGGAGGGCCTGCTCGAGGAACTCCCGCACGTTGTAATTGACAATGATGACGGAGACGTCAACGATCCGCGTTTCTTCTGCCGCGCGGACTGTGCGCGTCTTGCCTGCCAGGCCATGAGGGCCCATTCGTGTCATGCCCAATTCAGAGCGTAGCAAAAGCGGAGGCTCGGGGGCGAACCCACCAGAATCGTAGCGGTGGAGGACTATAGGCGGATGAGGCCAGCAGCGGGATTTCCCTAATATAAGGGGAATGAGCCGTTAAGGAACGGATTCTGTGTTCGTTCCCGCCCAATCATCGTTTGGGGACCGTGTCCCGGGTATACGCGCGTGTCATCGCCAAGCGGCATAAGCGATTGGAAAATTGAATGCATCAATACGGGGAGGGAACCGCCCGGAAGATCTACTCGCCCAATACTGTCCATAAACAGAACGTCCCCGCTGAATACGATTCCGGCATGCTCCTCATGGAAGCAGATTGATCCAGGAGCGTGTCCGGGAGTGTGGATGACCTGGAGTGTGCAGGATCCGAATTCGATGGTGTCTTCCTCGTTGAGAATTCGGCCGGGTACGGGAGGTTCAACAGCCGGTATTCCGAAAAGCGCCGATTGGTCGCGAGTGCGCTCGATGAGAGGGACGGTGTGTCCGTGCATTTGCCACTCAAGGCCGTAGATGCGCGAGAGCGCGGCGCACCCCAAGATATGGTCGATGTGTCCGTGTGTTAACAGAAGATGACGGACGACCAGTCCGTTACGGTTGAGGTACGCGACGAGAGTCTCCTCGTCCTTTTTCGTCATGCAGCTCGCATCGACGATAACGGCTTCTCCTTCGTCATGACAGACGAAGGTATTGGTCTGGAATGAACTGAAAACAAAACGCCTGACATGAGGCATGAACGAGTGTCGGTTGGGTGATCAGAGTGCAGGGCCGGCACGCCATAGTTGGCGCCTGGGCATCACGATCGTTCCAATGCCGATCAAGGCGATCGGGATCCGAGTGCTGAATAAGGGCGTGCCAGTTTGGCGTGTGGCTCTGCCCGAACAGCCGGGCATCGTGCGCGAGGTCACTTGGCGGCTCCCTCTACGACGATTACGAATTCTCCACGCACGACCTTGGGCGGAGAATAGTAGAAGCGCAATTCAGCGAGCGTGCCGCGTTGCACGTCTTCGAATTTCTTTGTGAGCTCGCGAGCAACAACGGCTCTGCGATCGTTGCCGAACACGGATTCCAGGTTCAAAAGGGTTCTGACAAGTCGGTGGGGGCCCTCGTAAAAGACCATGGTTCTTGGCTCATCGACGAGGTTCTCAAGCCGCTTGCGCCGCCCCTTTTTTGCGGGTAAAAACCCTTCAAAAGTGAATCGGTCGCACGGCAGTCCGCTTGCCGTCAGGGCAGGTACAACGGCCGTTGCACCGGGCAGGGCAGTGACCTCGATGCCTTCGCAAAGGCAGGCCCGGACCAAATAGAATCCGGGATCCGACAGTGCGGGTGATCCGGCATCGGTGATGAGCGCGACTTTTTCGCCGCGCTGCATTCTCGAGACGAGTTTTGGGGCTGTGTGTCGCTCGTTGTGGTTGTGGTAGCTCGTTTTTGGAGTGGTTATCCCGTAGTGTTTAAGAAGCGGAGTTGAGTGCCTCGTATCCTCGCACGCGATGAGATCCACGTCTTTCAGGACACGCAACGCACGAAGTGTGATGTCTTCTAAGTTGCCAATCGGCGTAGGAACCAGATAGAGCATGTCATGTGCTTCGCCTTCGCGCCCTCCATCTTTCGAGAACCGGAGGCGTGGCGCGAAGATCGAGCGCGACGTAGAGCAAGAGCCCGAGCCCGATGAGTCCGATACACATGTTGGCGAACCACATCCCGATCCACGGACTGATGAATCCCCTATCAGCGAGTTTTTCTCCCTGCACGAGTGATACCCAATAAAAGAGGAAGACGCCCAGCGCGAGTC
>JAAXGO010000243.1 GCA_012267425.1 Rhodothermales bacterium | reverse complement strand
GCGGTGGAGTTGCACGTGACGATGAGTCTTCTCGATGAATCGGTCTCGACGGTGACGCTGTCGCCGGACACGGCAGCGGAACGTCCGCATCTGCCTTGCCCTGAGACGCTGTGCGGGGACTTGCTGCTGGCCGATCGTGGCTACTTCGACCGCAACTACCTCAGCGCGGTGGATCGGGCGGGCGGGCACTATGTGGTTCGTGCCAGCGCGTCGATCAATCCGGTGGTGCGCAATGCGTACGATTCTCGGGGAGAAGAGTTGAGCGAGGCGAGCGGGCGACGGTTGAACGAGTGTGTGCTTCCGACCGATGGAGTGGTCGATCTGGATGTGGTGTGGGGCACAGGAGCGAAGGCATTGGAAGGGCGAATCGTGGCGCACTGGAACGCCGAGGAAGGGCGGTATACGTGGCTGGTGACGAACCTTTCTCGTGCCCGGATGACGGGCGAGCAGGTGGGTCAGGTGTACCGTCTTCGGTGGCAGGTGGAGTTGTTGTTCAAGGAGTGGAAGTCGTATGCGAATCTCCATGCGTTCGATACGAGTAATGCAAGTATTGCCGAGGGGCTCATCTGGACCGCGATTGCGGCCTCGATATTGAAGCGCTATCTGGGTCAGATAACTCAAGCATTGCGCGGAGTGGAGATCTCGACGCGCAAGGTGGCGATGTGTGCCCGTCATGGACTGGGGGAGATGTTCGGGGTGCTGGCTTCGGGCAAGCGTCGCGGGCTGACTCGTGCATTACAAGACTTGGTCGACTATCTGGCCGCCAACGCGAGGCGCGCTCATCCAAAGAGAGACCGAAAGAAGGGACGATTGCAGTTCGGACTCGAACCTGTTTTTATCAACTCTTAAGTACCTACGTATGAGCATTCCCTACGAGCGGTATACGCACAACGACATCGCACGGTTCGAGGGTTTCTATGCAACCGTGGTGCATTCGTACTTTGCGGGAGCCGGCTTCGACGTTGTGGTGGAGGACAGCAGCAGCCACGCTCGCCTGGACATGGCTGTGTGTTTCAATGGCAACGTCTACCTCTTC
>JAAXGO010000242.1 GCA_012267425.1 Rhodothermales bacterium | reverse complement strand
ATCCCGGACAGTACTTCACAAGGGATGTGGGTGCAGACGAGGGCTTCGTTTGGAGATCCTTCGTCATCATTCAGGCTACCTCAATGGTCATTGCATTGGATCGATTCAGTGGCGAGCTGCGGTGGCAGCAGCTCTTCGAGGAGGAGGCTGGTCTCTGGCTGGGTATGGCCCTGGCGAACAACGTGGTCTACGTGGGTGCGACGGACGGCATCGTCTATGCGCTTGATCCGGCAACTGGTGAGATACTGTGGGAGAGCGAGGAACCGGGCGGTGGAGTCATTACCCTGCTTGAGGTGGCGAACGGGCGGATCTACTTTGATACAACAACAGGAAGACTCGCCGTCCTTGATGCGAGTACGGGACAAGTGCTCTGGTCGGGACTCCCCCCGGACTATGAATCAAGTGGAGGGTATGCCTACTACCTTTCACCGGTAGCGGCGTATGCGGGGTACATGGTGAATGTAGGATCGTATAAGATCTATTGTTTAGCTGCCCGTTAAGCCCGTGCGTGCTCATGCAAGGCGTGTCTGGGGAAGTTTACGGCTCAGACCGTGTCGACCTCCACATCAATACGGCTACCCGTTTCGCAGTAAGCCGCCGATGCCGCTACCCTGTAGTTGGTCGGACGCTTACAATCGTCCGACAAAACTGCTGAAAGTTGATGCTCCGCCTGAAGCTCTACGTGGACCGGGTGCTCGGCATGACGATCGTGATCGTGATGGCCGCGCTCGTCCTCGACGTACTGTGGCAGGTGTTCACCCGCTTCGTGCAGCGTGATCCGAGTTCGTACACGGAAGAGCTGGCCCGTTTTCTGATGATCTGGGTCGGCCTTCTCGGCGCGGCCTACGCGGCCGGCAAACGCATGCACCTGAGCGTGGATGTGCTTCTTACAAGGCTGCATGGCCAGCGCAAACGCATCCTCGCCATCGCCATCGAATGCTTCACGCTGTGTTTCGCCCTCGCCGCTCTCGTCGTTGGCGGCGGCAGGCTTGTGTGGACAATGCTGTATCTCGGTCAGACGTCCGCTGCACTCGGTGTGCCTCTCGGGTACCTCTACGTCGTGGTTCCCGTCAGCGGATTGCTCATCGCCTTCTACTCCGTTTACGAGATCAGCCAAATCCTCCGCAACGGCTGAATGGAGCTTCTAGACGTTCTCATTCTGGCATTCTCGTTCGCCACGCTGCTATTCCTCGGCGTGCCGATCGCATACTGCATCGGACTGGCAACGATTGCCACCATGTTCCTGAGTATCGGTGCCGTGCCTGCACTCACCACGGAGGCACAACGTATTGCAACCGGTCTGGACAGTTTTGCACTCCTTGCCATTCCGTTCTTTATTCTCGCCGGACAAATCATGAATCGCGGCGGTATCGCTCGGCGGCTCATCGATCTGGCCAAAGCACTGTTGGGCATGCTGCCCGGCGGCTTGGCACATGTCAACATTCTTGCATCCATGCTATTTGGGGCAATCTCCGGATCGGCCGTAGCTGCGGCGTCTGCAGTCGGCGGCGTTATGGCGCCACAGATGGAACGTGAAGGATACGATCGGGACTACGGCGCAGCCGTCAACATCACAAGCGCCACTACGGGACTACTTATCCCGCCTAGCAACATCCTCATTGTGTATTCCCTTGCCAGCGGCGGCGTGTCGATTGCCGCACTGTTTTTGGCAGGCTATCTGCCCGGGATGCTTGTCGGTGCTATGCTCATGGGCGTGGCAGGATACCTGGCCGTCCGCCGAGGATATGCACGAAGCGGTGCAGCCATATCACCTGCGCTGATTTTCCGGCGCTTCATTGACGCAGTGCCGAGTCTCACCCTGCTCGTCGTGGTCATCGTGGGTATCGTAGCAGGTTTTTTCACGGCTACCGAGGCGGCAGCCGTTGCCGTACTCTACGCACTCATTCTTGCCCTCGTATACCGAGAAATTACCCCCGCTGACCTGCCGCGAATTTTTCTCGACGCGTCGGCAACAACGGCCGTTGTTCTCCTTCTCGTTGGTACATCGGTCGGATTGTCGTGGATCTTGGCCTACGTCAATATCCCACAATCCGTCACGGCTTCCCTCATTGCTCTGACAGACAACGGGATCGTGATTATGCTGATTATCAACGTCATCCTGCTGACTGTCGGTACGTTCATGGACATGACACCGGCGGTACTGATATTCACCCCGATCTTCCTGCCGATTGCGATCGAGCTCGGCATCGATCCCACGCACTTCGGTATCATCATGGTGTTGAACCTCTGCATCGGTCTCTGCACTCCGCCGGTTGGCAGCGTACTGTTCGTAGGAGTCGGCGTAGCCGGTAGCTCGATAGCCACGGTCGTACGCCCGCTACTTCCCCTCTTCGTGGCGATGATCCTCGCACTCGTCATCGTGACGTACATCCCCGAACTGAGCCTTTTGCTCCCTGATCTCTTCCTCAATCGATGACAGACCTTCCGCTCCTGTCGCGGAGTGTGGTTAGGCCGATGGCCTGGCCAGAAAAAATCCTCCAATTCGGGACCGGACGATTTCTGCGTGCCTTCGCTGACTTCTTCGTCGATGCCGCAAACCGACAATCGGAGTTTCAGGGTCGCATCGTGGTAGTTCAATCCACCGGAAACCACAGAGCCAACCTGATCAACGCCCAGGATGGTCTCTATACGCTCTGGGTCCGTGGCTTGAATGACGGCGTTCCATACGAGTCGCAAACGATTCTCTCGCCGATCAGCCGCGCGCTGTCTGCCCACGACAAGTGGCACGATGTTCTCGCGTGCGCGCGCAGCCGCGACCTGGAAATCATCCTGTCCAACACGACGGAGGTCGGGCTGACATTCGATACAGAAGATTGCCCCAGCGAATCTGCCCCACGGTCGTTTCCGGGAAAACTGACGGCGGTTTTGTACCAGCGAGCACTGGCGTTTGACTATTCACCTCAGGCGGGGCTCGCCATACTTCCGTGCGAACTCCTTACAGATAACGGCGACAAACTTAAGCGTGTAGTGCTCCGTACGGCTCGGCACTGGCAGCTCGGCGAGGCCTTCATCAACTGGGTTGAGCAAGCCAATACGTTCTGCAATACGCTCGTCGACCGTATCGTGCCAGGATTGCCGCCCGACCAGGAGCGGGCCGCATTCGAAAATCGCGCCGGATACCGTGATGAATTACTCACGGTGGCCGAAGACTATCGCCTGTGGGCCATAGAAGGAGACGAGACACTTCGGCGGCACCTCGCGTTCGCATCGTGTGATCCTGGCATCGTCGTTGTACCTCACATCGCTCCGTACCGCACGCGAAAAATTCGCCTCCTCAACGGCGGACACACACTCAGCGTGCCTGTAGGCATTCTCGCGGGTAACACGACCGTCCTGGACAACATGACGCACCCTCTGACGGCCTCATACATCGAAGGACTGCTGCGCGACGAAATTGGCCCAACGCTAGACGTAGACCCAGATACCGTGCCGCCGTATATCGACGACGTCCTTCGGCGCTGGCGCAATCCTTACTTGGTGCACAATCTGATTGACATCACGCTCCATGGCACGAGAAAAATGCGCGTGCGGGCAATCCCATCCCTTGTGTCTTTCCATTCGTCAACAGGCCGCATCCCGCAGCGGATCGCCTTAGGCTTTGCCGCCCACCTCCTCTTCATGCGCGGCGTTTCCCAAGACGGCGACCAGATCTACGGAAAATTGCGTGGCGTGCCCTATCCGATCAACGACACAAAAGCGGAATACTTCATGGAGTGTTGGGCGGCGGCACCAACCATTAGGGCGCTCGTGGAGAGGATTTGTGGCGACGAGGAATTATGGGGGCTTAACTTGCGAGACCTGAGCAGATTTGCACGCACAGTAGCCGACTTTCTTCACACCATGCTGCACGAAGGAATGGGTGCCGCCATCGCTTCGTGCAATCCCCACGAAGAGAGCAACATGGCTACGTAATTGCAGTATCAGGCGCCAATCGGAGTACGACGCCACCCCATGTCGAGGCCATTTACGCTTTTCAATACGCTGACGGGTAAAGCTGAACCGCTGTCCATCATAGAGCCGGGACACCTCCGATTCTACTGCTGCGGTCCGACAGTGTACTCACATGCACATATCGGCAATTTCCGGAGTTTTCTCACGGCAGATCTCATACTACGGACGGCGCAGGCAATCGGGTGGAAAACGACTTATGTAACGAACATTACGGACGTCGGCCATCTGACTGCAGACGACACGATTGATCCGTCCGGCGAAGATCGGATGGCAAAGGCACTTCGATCGAAAGAGGGAGAAGGCTTCGCCAACGTATGGGACCTCGCCCGCTACTACGCCAACAGCCTCATCGAGGACTGGCGCACACTCAATCTGCGCGAGCCGGACGTGAGACCACGCGCTACCGAACACGTCCGGGAGCAGATACGTGCGGTTGAGCAGCTCGTCGCCGCCGGTGCCGCCTACCAAACGACGAACGGCGTGTACTTCTCCGTTCCAAGCTTTGCACGGTACGGCGCACTGTCGGGAAATATGGCCGCAAACAGTCTTGAAACGGCCGTGCGGTCCGTGGTAGTAGATCCCGAAAAGCGGGATCCGCGCGATTTTGCGTTGTGGAAGATGGATCCCGGACACCTCATGCAATGGCACAGCCCCTGGGGTTGGGGCTTTCCGGGATGGCACATCGAGTGCTCCGTCATGGCACAGCTGTATCTCGGCCCCCAAATCGACATCCATACGGGCGGCGAGGATCTCATTTTTCCGCACCACGAATGCGAAATCGCCCAAGCCGAAACCCTAACGGGAAGCCCATTCGCCCGCCACTGGGTACATACGCGGTTTCTGCAAGTGGAGGGCAAGAAAATGTCCAAGCGCTTTGGCAATTTTTTCACCGTGCGCGACCTGGTGGCCCCCTCCAGGGATAGCGGACGTGGCATTGCTCCGTTGGCCTTGCGCCTTGCACTTATGGCAGGTCAGTACCGCAAACCATTTAATTTCACGTTCGCAACGCTCAACGACAGTGCTCGGCACGCGCAGCGATTTACCGATGCGGCGGCCTTGGTCAAAGGCTACACAGACCGCAACGGGTCGGATACAATCGGGGATCGCTTAAGCGATTCATACAACCGAGCACTTGACGCGATGTTGGACGATCTCAACACGCCCGCGGCCATTGCGGCCGCCCTTGACGGAGTGAAAGTCATTTTCGGCGCGAGAAACACGATGAGCGGTGCATCAGCGCGGGCAGGAATACATTTTCTTGAGCAAATCAACGCCCTCTTGGGCATCGTATCGCACGAGTCCGAAGACACCACGCGTGGCGGCGTCGATCCGCTGGCTGAGAAAGTCGAAGTGCTCATCGAAGAACGAACCGAGGCCCGTCGGGCCAAGGATTGGGTGCGTGCCGATGCCATTCGGGACGAAATTAGCGCCCTTGGCATCGAACTGATGGATTCGTCAGCTGGAACGACCTGGCGCCGCAAGACCGAACTAACTTCTTGAATGAGTCGAGCCATGCCTCAATTTCCTTTTCCGCCACTTAACAGAAGCCAGATGGGCGGCGGCCTTGGCCGCATGCTCGACCGCCTGGATGCCGAAGGTTCCCTTACAGGCGATACCGATATAGACGAATTCCTGCGCATCACTCCCAACGCTGCCGTCTTGGGAATGCTCTACGATCAACGCATGCGCGCAGAAGTCGCCTTTACCGGTCCGAAAAGACTCGCCGATCGCATCGGACACCTCGATATGCGCCGGATTGCGACCATGGATCTGGACGAATTACGGACACGGTTTGCCGAAAAACCTGCCGTCCACCGGTTTTCGAACAAAATGGCCGAGTACACGCACCAGGTTGCCTCTTTCATCACAGAGAAATATGACGGAGACGCAGCCAAGATGTGGAACGATGGGGCTCCGTTCTCAACGGTCAAGAAGCGGATACAGGCATTGCCCGGCTTTGGCCCCAGCAAATCGGCCAAGATGAAATTTGTCCTCCACTACCTCGGCTACCGGGATTTTTCGGGCGAATGAGCCAGCAAGTCGGCCGTGTAGCCGAGCAAACCGCGAACTCCCGCACTGAGTTCTCGTCAGGCACTCCTACGCGCGGTGCGGAGGTACAGCACCGGCACGACGATCATGTTCAGCAGCGTGGACGTGAGTAGTCCGCCTAGTATCACGATCGCCATGGGCGTTTGAATTTCCTTGCCGGGCTCTCCTCCACCGAGGGCCAGCGGAAGTAGTGCGAGAGCCGCCGTAAGCGCCGTCATCAGAATTGGGTTCAGGCGTTCGAGCGACCCGCGAACGACAGCGTCGCGCAGGCGTGCTCCCTCCACGGAAAGGGTGTGATAGTGCGTGACTAAGAGAAGCCCGTTCCGCACTGCTATCCCGAAGAGTGTAATGAAGCCGACAAGTGCCGCAACATTCACTTCGCCTCCAGACGCAAAGAGCGCCCAGATACCACCGGTGAGAGCCAAAGGAAGGTTGACCAAAACAAGTGTCGCCACACGCGCGCTTCCGGTCGCCGTCAGCAGAATGAGAAAGATGATTACCAATACGCCGAGCGAGAGACTGACGAGTGTTCGTGTAGCACGCTTCGCA
Organism: Rhodothermales bacterium; assembly: GCA_012267425.1. GTDB lineage: Bacteria > Bacteroidota > Rhodothermia > Rhodothermales > Bin80 > Plut-88865. The sequence continues at coordinate 4,055 of JAAXGO010000242.1, read as the reverse complement.
CTCTCAATCCTGCCGCCGATCTCGACTGAATAGCCTTCGTCCAAGGCCATGTCGCTGATCCGTGATTCGATATCGGCTAGAACGCTTCCCACATCCCGCCCGGCGGCATTTGCCGTCACGGCCAAAACGCGCTGGGCATTCTCGCGACTGACGGCATTTGGACCGCGTTCCTCCCGAACATCTGCCAAGAGGCCGAACGCTATACGTCCCCCCGTTGGCGTTGATATTGTAGCCCTTCGGATTGCGGCAGCGGTTGACCGGTTCTCGGCAGGAAACCGCACTGTCAGATCATAGATCTCCTGCCCTTCCCGGACTTCTGACACGGCTTTGCCGGCAATGGCGGCCTCTACGAATTCCGCCAACTGCGCAGAAGTGACTCCGTGGAGCGCCATGGCCTCACGGTCAACGTACAGGCGGAGCTGTGGTACGTCTGCCAACCGCTCTACGGCAAGATCAACCAGGCCAGGCACCGGGCGAATGGTACGCGCAATGCGATCGCCAAGGATGCGGAGCTCCGTCAGATCCGGGCCGAAGAGCTTGATGACGAGTGACGTCCTCGAACCGGACAGCATGTGATCGATCCTGTGCCCGATGGGTTGCCCGAATGTCAGGTTCATTCCCGGCAAACCACGAACTGAACTGCGAAGCTCGGCAAGCACCCCGTCGAGCGTGTGGTCCGTCATGTTAAGGCTGATGTCTATTTCGCTCGCGTTGGCCTGCTGCGCATGTTCGTCCAGCTCGGCGCGCCCCGTACGCCGTGACGTTTTCACGACAGCAGGATGACTGAGCAAGATCTCTTCGATCCGGCGCCCCATAGCGTCCGACTCCTCAAGCGCCGTTCCTGGAGCCGTAATTGCAGACACAACGAGCGTTCCCTCCTGAAACGGAGGCATAAAACCTCGACCTAAAAACGGAGCCATGACGATCGCCGACAAGAGAAGTGTGGCCGAAACGCCAATCACCGCCCCAGGACGTCGTAGAGAGATCTCAAGCACCGGCTGATAAAGAGCCCGCAGGCGGCGCGCTACCCAGCTCTCCTTGGTCATCGCTGACGGCAACAGGACGGAACACAGCGCTGGTGTGACCGACACGGCTACAAAAAGCGACGCCAACACACTCGTAACGTATGCGAATCCCAACGGGCGAAGCAGCCGGCCCTCGACTTCGCCCAGAAAGAAGAACGGAACGAAGACAACGCAGATGATTAGAGTTGCATATAGGATCGGACCCCGCACTTCGCACGACGCTTCGTAGACAACCTTCAACGCATTCCCCCGCCGCTCCCTCAAACGCCGATAGACATTTTCTACATCGATGATTGCATCGTCAACCAGCGCTCCGACGGCGATGGCCATGCCGCCTAGGGTCATCGTGTTAATCGTCGCTCCGATGGACTTCATCGCAATCAGAGCGACAGATAGCGACAATGGGATTGCCAGAAGGGAAATCGCCGTCGCTCGTACACTCCACAAAAAAAGAGCAAGAATCAGAACGACAAAAAGCGAGCCGTCCCGCAGCGCCTCCATCACGTTGTGAACGGCTGTCTCGATAAAATCCGCCTGCCTGAACACACCGCGATCTACTGTCACGCCCACCGGAAGCGTATTTTGAAGCCGTTCGAGTTCCTCGTCGATGAGTTTGGTAAGGGCGAGCGTATTGGCGTCGGGCTGCTTCTGTACCGACAGGACGACAGCGGGCAAGGCGTCGATCGAGGCAGTCCCATACCGTGGTGCGGGTCCAATATCTACGGTTGCCACGTCGCGCAAAAGAATCGGCCCCGCAGCGCGCGTCGTAATGACCGACGCTCCGATGTCTTCGACGTTGTCGACACGCCCCAGGCCGCGAATGCGGATTTCACGCCCGGACGCCGAGAAGATTCCACCGGCCGAGTTCCGGTTGGCGGCCGTTGCGGCGCGAAGCACGTCGTTTAATGACAGGTCGTAAGCACGCAGTACATCAGGACTGACCGTAACCTGGTACTGCTTCACGTCGCCTCCGATCGGGATGACTTGTGCAATGCCCGGTATGGCAAGAAGCCTCCGTCTCACGGTAAAGTCTGCCGCTGACCGCACAACCATCACGTCGTCGCCGCGCAGCCCGATGAGCATGACTTCGCCCATCAGTGACGTGACCGGAGCCATAACGGGAGTGCCTACTCCCTCCGGTAGCCCGTCTGCGAGTGCCTGGAGCCGTTCTCCTACGATCTGCCGGGCCCGCATGACATCGGTTTCCCAGTCAAAATCCACCCACACGATGCTAATGCCGTACAGCGAGCTGGACCGAACGCGACGCACACCCCTTGCGCCGTTGACCGCCGTTTCGATCGGAAACGTGATCAGCGATTCCACTTCCTCGGCTGCCATTCCCTGCGCCTCCGTCAGGACCGTAACGGTCGGCGCCGTAAGGTCCGGAAAGACGTCTACAGGGAGCGTCAGCGCCGTCCAGGCACCGAACAGGGCAATGATCGCAGCGGCAAACAGCGTAACCGCCCGGTTCGACAGCGACCACTTAATGATGCGGTCCAGCATGGGCGGCTAGTGGGGATGACCGTGGTCGCCGATTTCCGCCACGCTGAGCGATGCGAGATATACGTTGTATGCACCCCGTATGACGACGTACTCACCGGGCTCCACTCCGCTTATGACGAGGGTGTGACGCCCGCTGGTGGCACCGAGGACTATCTGCCGCCGCTCGAACGATTCGCCACCAGTCTGCACGTACGCAAACGTTTGGCCGTCCTCAAGCGCAATCGCTTCGTTCGGAATGATCGTACCCTCGACATCACCTTCGCCGAATGACAAGCCCGATACGAATGCGCCGATCTTGACACCGCCAGCCGGGTTCGAGAAAGCCAAGATAACCGGCAGTGTTCTGCTTTCGGGATCAAGTGTACTGCCCACCGCTACGATGTGGGAAGTCATCAGCGTATCCGTCGAGCCTTCCTGCGTAAAGCTCACATGCCTGATACTGCCTGCGCGCCGGGCGTCTTGGGCAGGCAAATAAAGACGCAGCCACAGTTCTGAAGGATCAACCACGGTAAATAGACGGTCTCCTACATCAACCGCCGCACCTGGTACGATCTCACGGCTTTCGATCACGCCCGCAAGCGGCGCTCGGATCGCGTGCATATACCCCTCTTCCATCGATCCGTCCATAGCCTGGAAAGCTGCACGCGCAACGTCCAGATCGTGCCGAGCTTCAATCAGACGCTTTTCCGCCACTGCTTCGGCTGCAAAGAGCCGCTCCAGCCTGGCAGCCTCGCGCTCAAGGCGCTCAACCTGCGCCTTCGCTGCCGCAAACGACTCGTGTGAGGCAAGGGGAAATAGCGTTGCCAGTAAATCACCGTTTTGGACGTGCTGCCCGACCGTCGGAGCATCCAGATTTGCTTCTGCCAGCAGGATTCCACTTGCAGGCGCCACAACGTCGGCGATTCGTCCGGCGGCGGGCTCGACGACACCACTGACAGCAAAGCCGGGAGCGAGCGTCCGCCAGACAGCCTTCCGAACCTCGAACGTGCCTGCCCACTGCTCTTCCTTGCTAAAATGAATCGAAGCCGCATCCGCCGTGTCATCCAAGACCGGCACGTCGTCCACCTGTGCATACACCGTCACAGTGCCCGCCTCGATCCGTTCACTCGCCCACGGGACTTCGAGATCGACAACGAGCCGGTATTCTCCTGCGTCAGGTATCGTGGGCGCGGGCGAAAAAATCCCAGGTGACGTGGGACTTTCGGACATGACTCTGAAGGTCTGGCCTCCCTGTCCCCTGAACCGCACCGTCAGCCGACCTTCGACCGCGGGGCTGGAATCGTCCAGCCGTGTCACGTGGATCGGCCACGGAGCACTCTGAACCTCGGCTACCATGGGTGGTACTTCGAAAAATACCTCCATTTCGTCGGTCCAAACGGTGCGACCGCCCACCTCGTGGGAATGACCAGCCGCAGGTTCGGACTCCGACGCGCCTCTGCAAGCTACCAGCGCGGATACCGTAGCAATGGCTACGATCGGGATGTGGCGTGACCAGATCATGGCCTGCTACTCATACTCTCCGGCGGG
>JAAXGO010000241.1 GCA_012267425.1 Rhodothermales bacterium | reverse complement strand
CGCCGCCGCAGATAAACAGGATGTCCTTGGTATCGACCTGGAGGAATTCCTGCTGCGGGTGTTTGCGCCCGCCTTGCGGCGGCACGGAGGCGATCGTGCCTTCCATGATCTTGAGCAGCGCCTGCTGAACGCCCTCACCGGAGACGTCCCGTGTGATGGACGGGTTGTCGGACTTGCGGGCGATCTTGTCGATTTCGTCGATGTAGATGATGCCCCGCTCTGCCCGATCGACGTTGAAGTCTGCTGAGTGCAGGAGGTGTGACAGAACGCTCTCCACGTCTTCTCCTACGTATCCCGCTTCGGTCAGCGCCGTCGCGTCGCTTATCGAGAACGGAACGTCAAGAATGCGTGCTAGCGTCCGGGCCAGCAGCGTCTTGCCGGTGCCGGTGGGTCCCAGAATGAGGATGTTGGATTTTTCTAACTCCACGCCGTCGAATTCGTGGAAATATTCCTGTGCCTCAACCCGCTTGTAGTGGTTGTAGACAGCTACGGCGAGGGCTTTCTTGGCATGGTCCTGTCCAATGACGTATTCGTCGAGCGACCGTTTAATTTCTCTCGGCGTAAGCCGTCTGGGGACAGCCCTTCTGGCCAAGGTCGGTCCGACAGGCTGCATCGGGGATTCATCCTCGGCCACGATGCCGGACGCATCGCTGATGCAGCGGTCGCAGATGTACACTTCCGGTCCTGCGATCATGGAGGCGACTTCATGTGCAGTTCGCCCACAGAACGAACAGCGTATTACGTCTTCACCGCGCTCTTTTGGCATCGGATTCCGGCAGCCGGTATGCGGCGGCTGGGTTTGGGGAAGGAAAAAGGACTTGCGCGTCCTGTTGCCACTCGGCAAGAAGCACCTTCATGGCCTTAGTTTTTTCCGGTTCAGAAGTGGAAAGGTCCTGCTTCTCTCCGGGGTCGGTTTGAAGGTTGTATAGCTCGTCGCGCTCGCTTTCAAAAAAGGTAACGAGCTTCCAGTCGCCGCTGCGCACGGCGGATCCGGGGCTTCCACCCTGATTGCCGTAGTGCGGATAATGCCAGAAGAGGCCGCTGCGTTCCGGTTCGTCCGCTTGTTGCAGCACCGGTACAAGGCTTATGCCGTCCAGATGTCCGTCCGACAGGATTCCTGCCATGTCCAGCGTAGTCGGAAGCAAGTCGATACTCATGACGGGAAGGTTGCTTACCGAACCGGCAGGCGTACCCCGCGGCCATCGCACTATGAAGGGCTCGCGGATGCCTCCCTCGTACAGCCATCCTTTTCCCCCACGAAGGGGAAGATTGCTCGTCGGATGGCCTTCCGACGTACTCAGCCCGCCGTTGTCGGAGGTAAAGAAGACGACAGTGTTTTGTGTCAGGTTCAGCGAATCCAAGGCAGCAAGTACTGTGCCTACAGCCTCGTCCATCGCTTGTACCATCCCGGCATAGACGGCGTGGTTCTGCACAAGGCGTACTTTGCGATCTCCTTCTGTGCCCCAGGCATCGTCGGGGGCGCTGACACGTTTCGCCTCATACTTCGCCTGCAAGTCCGGCCTCGTCATCAGCGGGGTGTGCACGCTGTAAAACGAAAGGAACGCCAGAAACGGGCCATCTTGGTTCTCTATCAGGAAACGGGTCGTCTCCTGAGCAAGCCTGGCCGGCAGATGCTCTCCTTCCAGGCCCTCCTCGAGACGAGGATTGTCATACAGCACGAAATAGCGTCCGCGTCCATATGGACCGCCGCGTTCCCAGCCGCCCTTGTTGATCTGGAAGCCGTGGTCTTCCGGGTACGAGCCTTCGTGACCCAAATGCCACTTGCCGGCATAGAAGGTGGAATATCCGGCAGATCGAAGCGCCTCCGCGAGTGTTGTCTCGTCGTGCGGAAGTTGGTCTACGTACGGGGCGGGAAGAAGCGCCCGGTCGCGCGTCCAGTGATTGGAGGCGGTTTCCGGCTGTGGAGCGCCGAACCAGTCGGTCGTTCGAAGACGCCCGGGATACAGGCCGGTCATGATGCTTGCCCTTGTTGGGCTACACACCGGTGCTGCGGCATAGCCGTCAGTGAAGAGCATTCCTTCGCGCGCCAGGCGATTGACGTTCGGCGTTTCGTAGAACGTATCGGGGTTGTATGCCCCGACGTCCATATACCCTAGATCGTCGACGAGGATGAACAGGAAGTTCGGCGGTGCCTTGCTGCAGGCGCCGAGGAAGAATACGGGAAGGATGAGTCGCAACAGCCTCAAAGTAGCTGGCGGTAGGTGTTCAGGATGGTTTCCGGCGGGTATTTCTCCAGGAGGCGGCGCTCGCGGTGAAGATGGTACGCTGCTTCGCACACTCGACGCGTGTAGATCGCGTTGAAGCCGCCGCCCACGATGGCTCCGGCCATCGGTACGATCTGTGCAAGCTTGATTTTCGCAAGGCGGCTTCCCAAGCGCCACGACAGACCCATTAGCGATCCGGACACGGCGACCTGCTCCAATGTTCCGGCGGTTGTCTGCCGGGCGATCGTGCGCGAGGCTTCGTTGTCCGCGGATGTGGGTGCCGCTTCTGGTTCTGACGCTGCGTACAGAATCTGCATGGCGTGGAGCCGTTCTGACTCCATGCGGATGTCATAGCCGCAGTATGTTGCGTACTCTCCAACCGCGCGGAGATTAAGAGCGACGAGTCCGACGACGTCTGGTACAATGCCGGCAGCGCCCGCGAGCCCCGCCGCCACACCCTGTGCCGCCGTGACAGATCCGTACTTGACTGACAGCCCCTTAAGGAGGCGGTCCACCGTTTCAAGATCCAGCTCCAGCGCGTCTGCTGCACAGTGGACAGTATGGCCGGCCTGTCGGTATTTCGTATAGATGCCCTCGCGCCAGACGGAGTCCTGCACTATTTCATTGAGGACGCGGAGCAGACCCGCAACAACGTTGTCTATCGTCCACTCAACTGAATGGATCTTGAGCGCGCGGTCGGTAAGGCTGCGCAGTTTGTGGTTCACGGTATTAACTGCAGTGCCGATTGCACCCACATCGGGGTTTCTCCAGCGGTGTATTTCGCGGAGAACACCGCGCTCGTATTCAGTAGGTCGTATGGAAACCTGAAGCGATTGCACGCACGAGTCCGGTCGCATACCTGAAAAAAAGTATACGCAGGTTTTTTGGGAATTGTGTCAGTTGACGATGGGCCAGAAGACGCCGAAGCGGAGGTGGCGGGCAGGTAGCGGAAATACGGGAACTATCTGATTTCCGGCTAGAAGTGTGGTGCCGCTGAGTACGTTTTCCCAGGTCACGAACAGGTGTGAGCCACGCATTTCGGCCAAGGCGACGAGATCCACGGTGTGCGAAGCTGGAAGCATGCCGCTGCTCGGATATCCGCTGTCCACGTTACCTGGAAGCACCAGAAGCCCGGTGGGGGCGTGCAGCTTTCGGCTTCGCATTTCGGTCCAGTAGTGGCCACGTATGGATATATCTACGTCGAGGTCTCCCTTGAAGAGCGCATAGCGCGCACCCAAGCAAGCGCGCACAAAAAACCGAGGCAGCGCCTGATTCCGCGTGCTTTTGGCACTCTGCACGGTGGGCTGTGCAGTAAGGTACATTCCGTGGAGGGCATTCTGACGGAATCCGAAATCCCCCGCCAATCCCACTGCTGCCGACCCGGATGTGGAAGCGATGGCGGCGACGTGCCCCGCTGACTGCACGTACAGGTCAACGGGGCGGTGCATGTGCCCGGCAAAGCCAAAAACTTCAAGATTCATCGATCCTATGGCGATGTGCAGGCCTGCCCGCCCCAAGGAAATCCGCCCGTCAGGCACACGTGCGATAGGCCGTACTTCGTCTCCCCAGCCTGATTCTTCCACCCATGACGCTGCTCGGCCCGTAGAGGAAGCCTCGGCAAACAGGCGCAATACATCCATTTGTTGCGACATGTGCAGGAAACCGCCCGCTCTCGCACCATACGCACCACCTTCGGCGACGACAGTCAAGTTGCCGTACCATACCGAATCACGAACGGACAGACTCATGCGTGTAGTCGAGAGGTCCTGGGGCAGCCCGCTGCCGCGGGTGACGTGGTCAGTCCATGCCTCCGCAAGTACGCGAATCCGGTGCCTGCCGATGCTGAGGTTCTGAGACAGGCGGCTGCCGAGTCGATGCACGGTTGTGCGTAGGGTATCTGTTGCCGGCCTTTGATACTTGAGCATGTGGGACGTCAGGAACGCCTGTGCTGTAAATGGCTCGGAATACGACGAGAGGAGGCGGAAGCGTGCAACCGCCGACACGTCTGTCCGGATTGTTTGTCGAACGGCTTCGACATGATGCACAGTGGCGATGAGCCGGTTGTAGATCAGTTCGTACGGCGTGCCTGGAATGACACCGCTGTGTGCCCCGAGGCGCTTGCGGTTGTGGAGCAGTGTAGTTTCGAGCGAATAGGAAGGATGACGGTATCGTGTGCGGAGCAGGATCTGGCGCCTCCTCCTGAGCTGGCTCCCCGGATACTCACCCCGCGCTGCGCCGCCCTCGTAGCCGAAGAGCACAGCCAGTTGTGCAGTGTCAAGTTGGCGTTCCTGCCGGTGCAGGGTGGTTATCCGCTGTAGTCCGCTGTTTCCCGCCTGGAAGTGCAACTCCGTAAGTGTTCCCTTGAAGCTGCGCAGCTCAGCAACGACGCCAACGGGCGCACCCAGACGGGCGGGCTGCAGACCGAGCGGACGAAGAAGCGCCGAGGGCAACAGGTCAAGGAGAGGACGTCCCGTGACGGGATCGTCAAACGGGATCCCCATAAACTGCAGTGCGACGTGATTCGGAGAGATGCCGTACGGGCTCCATCCGTCGGGCCATCCATATGCCCCAAAATCGTACGCAAACGACCCCGCTTCGCCGGCAAGCGCACCTGAGACATCTTCCAGAGAGGTAAGAGCGGGGGCGATTCCGGTGCTTGACAGAGCTGGTTCGCTGCGCCGCGGCGAAACGGGCGGGCGAGGAGATTGAACAAACGTCGTATCCTGCCCACGTAGCGAATCAGGGATTTGTCCGGAAGACGACTGACAGCTAGCAGTTGCGGCGAGCAGGGTGACGAAAAGAGCACAGCTGTACGGCCCTGCAGCAAACGTGGTTACTCGCCGCTTCACGATCACGCCCGTTCTCGCAGATAGGCTAGGTTTTCGGGCGTGAAGGGTTTAAGCATGAGCCCGAAGGTGTTGCGGAAAGTCGATGCGTCCCCTGTGTTGCCGTCAAGGAGCATGTTGAACTGGTCGGGCGTGATCGGGATCAGGCCTAAGCGTCCGAGTGTGAAGACAAACAGGCGTCCGAGCATGACGGGGACATGGATTTTGGACTTCGGCTTTTGGCCCAGGCCCTGCGTGATGCGGTCCACGATGATGACGTATGAGTAGGCCTCCGGGCCGACTGCGCAAATCGTTTGGCCATTCGCTTTTCCAAGTTCTGGTGCACGCGCGAGTGCGGCGGCGACATCTTCTACTGCGACGGGCTGCATCCGGTATCGGCCGCTGCCGAATATAGGCAGGAGGGGATAGGGCGTAATGAGATCGCGTGCCAGCTGGGTACAGAACTCGATGCTGTTAGGCCCTGGATCACCGAAAATCACGGATGGCCTCAGGATCGTCCAATGCTCGAATTCTGCTTGCCGAACGAGCTGCTCCGCTTGCCATTTTGTGATTTGGTACCGCGAAACGCCGTCTTCTCGAGCGCCGTTGGCGCTCATATGGACGAAGCGGCGGATGCCGGCCTCGCAGGCTTCATGGATCACGTTGGCCGTCGCCTCGGTATGAAGCGCTTCGAAAGTGATTCCTTGGGCGGGGTGCTCTTCGATGATACCGACCAGATGGATCACCGCGTCGCATCCGTCCATGAGACCTGCAAGTGATTCAGGCTTCGTCACGTCTCCGCGGACCCATTCAATGCATTCGTGTTCGAGAAGCCCTCGGTGACGAACGAGGCAGCGCACGTGATGGCCGCTTTGAACAAGCTCACGCAGCACGTGCGTACCGACAAACCCCGTTGCACCAGTGAGAAATGCGCGCATCGCAAACGGAGAGGGTGGACGGTCGTAAACGTACTTAGCCGCGCCGAAAGGTTCCGCCTCATACAGTCCTATCCTCCGACGAGCCGACTTCGCTGACGTCATGCACATCATTGCTGGTAGTTTGCGCCGCCGCAGGCTTCACGTGCCTAAGGGTCTCCGCACCCGGCCCACGACGGGTCGCGTGCGCGAGGCTGTTTTCAGCATGTTGGAGAGCAGGCGCCCATTGGTCGGAACGTCAGTTCTGGATCTTTTTGCGGGCACGGGCTCTCTGGGCCTGGAGGCAATTAGCCGGGGGGCGCGTTCCGTATTGTTCGTCGAAAGGCGCGCCGATGTGCTGAGTATCGCGCGGAGGAATGCAGTCAATCTCGGTGTTGACGATCAGTGTCGGTTTCGTTGCTCGGATGCCATTGCCTTCGTATCAAGGTATTGCGGCCCACCGTACGATGTCGTTTTCGCCGATCCGCCGTATGACTTTGACGGCCTTTCGCTGCTGCTTGACCACGTGATGGTCTATCTTGCACCGGGCGGGTATATCGTTCTTGAACACGATCGGCGAGTGAGTTTTGCGTCGCATCCGCGGATCGATACCACGCGTTCTTTCGGTAGCACTGTAGTAAGCGTATTTTCTCAGCCCGACCAGACGGCACCGCATGATGGGACGTGAGAGACTGGCGCTGTATCCGGGATCGTTCGACCCGTTCACTCTCGGCCATTTAAATATTGTCGAGCGGGCCCTGCGGCTTTTCGACGCGGTCGATATCATGGTCACCGTAAACTCCGAGAAGAGCGCATTGCTTTCTCCGGAGGTGCGGTGCAATCTGATTCGGCAGTGTACAGTGGGGATGGAGGCCGTATCCGTGACAGCCTTTCAGGGGCTCGTAGTCGATTATGCCCGAAGGCGCGGCGCGACGGCACTTGTACGGGGTCTTAGGCAGGTGAAGGATTTTGACACTGAGATGCAGATGGCTTTCGCCAATCGCAGGATGCACGGGGAGCTGGAAACGGTTTTCCTCGGCACGTTACCCGAACACTCCATGATCAGTTCGTCCCTCGTGCGGGAGATTCTGCGGTGGGGCGGAGACGTTAAGCCGTTTGTGCCGCTGCAGGTGGCAGTAGCCCTGACGTGCCGGCACGAGAAGACCACTTGAGGGAGCCTGCCTTCGATATCGTTCAGACAATTCAGTTACGGAAGGAACATGACTTCGTTTAATCCACGCGTCACGTCCATGCAGCCGTCGGCGACGTTGGCCATGTCTGCCAAGGCAAAAGAGCTTAAGCGCGCAGGCCATCCAGTCATTTCGCTGAGTGCGGGCGAGCCGGATTTCCAAACGCCAGCTCCAGCTGCCGAGGCAGGCGTTCAGGCTATTCGTGAGGGCTTTACCAAGTACACGCAGAATCAGGGTATGCCGCGACTGCGCGAGGCGATCTGCCGCAAGTTGCGACGGAACAATGGTCTCGACTATGCTCCCGGGCAGATTTTGTGTTCCAACGGTGCCAAACAGTCCGTGGCGCTCGCAGTCTCCGTTCTTGCGTCCGAAGGCGACGAGGTATTGATACCCGCTCCGTATTGGGTAAGCTATCCCCAGATGGCCCGTGCTGCCGGGGCGACACCTGTCGAGATGCAGACGTTCGTTGACACAAACTATCGCATTACGGCGGCGATGCTCGAAGCCGCAATTACGGAGCGAACGCGGGTTCTCATGCACTGCTCTCCGTCAAACCCGACCGGTTCGGTGTACACGCGCGAGGAGCTCAACGCAGTGGCGGCTGTCCTGCGCCGTCATCCTCAGGTACAAGTGGTTTCTGACGAGATCTACGAGCACGTGATCTATGACGCCGAGCATTATGCTTTCGCGTCCCTTCCCGGGATGCAGGAGCAGACAGTGACGGTCAACGGGTTTTCCAAGTGCTATGCCATGACGGGCTGGCGGCTTGGTTATATGGCGGGCCCGCAAGACGTTGTTAAGCAGGCCGCCAAACTACAGGGCCACTTCACGTCAGCCCCTAGCAGTATTTCGCAGTGCGCAGGTATCGCCGCCCTGGAGATGGACATGGAGTACGTACAAAGCATGGTGGTGGCATTCCGCGAGCGGCGTGACTATGTCCTCGAGCAGTTCTCCAAGATCGACGGTGTTGTGTGTCCGAAGCCGGAGGGAGCATTCTACGTCTTTCCGCAGGTTTCGACCTACTACGGGAGGAAGCCCCCCAGCGGGCGTACCATTAACGACAGTCAGGATCTCTGCTTCTATCTCCTCGAAGAGCACTTTGTCGCTCTCGTTCCCGGACAGGCATTTGGCGGCCCCGACGGCATTCGGCTCTCGTATGCTGCGTCCATGGAAAATTTGATCGAAGGTATGGAACGGATACGACGGGCACTGGACTTGCTGGCGTAGGACTGGCCGTTTTGTATCCTGCCGAGCGGCTACAACACGAGTGTCAGTTCCGGCTTTAAGCATGTTCGTACAAGCACTAGCTAAGCCGCCGAGGCCGCTACCCTGTAGTTGGTCGGACGCTTACCTTACAACGCCAGCCTCGGGGCATTCCTCCAAGTATTTCAGCGAATGATATACCTGGCGGCAGAGCTAAGCGATCATGATAATGTTATAGTGCTGCTCTGCTTCATCGTCTTCGGGTCTTGGCGGGAAATGAGGGTCACTGTCGGTCATGCTCGTAAGAATATCGCGTGGTTGGGTCGCTTGCCTGTCGGTGGAAGGATGGGCAGAATAGCCCTGCGCAGGGTCTGCACCACAGATTGTGTAAGATCCTCGAAGAATCGACAACGAGGACACGGGACCAGCCACTGCCGCTCAGCAGCCGATGTATTGACTAACGACGAACATCTGAGGATACCGGGCATTGAAGGCCGTCGTTTTCTCTGATCTGGTAACGCCGTGGCGCGATTCCTGTCCCGCCTTTTCTCAGCGCCGTCAAATTCAAACCCGGACGTCCCACAGCGTGACCGCTATTGGCTGCATGTCGCCTTGTTCATTATCACGCTCGTTTCGACGGCGGTTACGGGCGCGATAGTGTTCATCGGGCGAAGCGACGCTTGGCTTGCAGGGAAAATCCTCGGCGTCTTTGCCGGCGTGCCGATCAGTGACACCTTCCTGCACGATGGCCTGATGTTTGCGTGCTCGCTACTGGGATTCCTTACGGTCCATGAATTCGGCCATTACTTTGCCGCGCGGCACCACAGTGTTCGGGCGTCTTTGCCGTATTACATTCCTTCGCCGCTTGTGGGAATCGGAACGCTCGGGGCTGTAATTCGCATTCGCGAGCAGGTACCGACTACGCGGAAGCTCTTCGATATTGGCGCTGCCGGACCGATCGCCGGCTTCGTTGCCGCTTTCGGTCTGCTCCTCTATGCGATGGCGACGGTGCCTCCACCCGAATTCATGTTCGGCGTTGGGGGACACGAGGCGTTACGCGCCTACATCGAACGGACAGGGCACTTCCCGGAATCGGTGCTGTCGGAGGACACCGGAGGGTCGACAATGACGGTCGGCAATACGGCCCTCTACTGGATCCTGTCGCAGTTCTTCCAAGATCTGCCACCGATGTACGAGATGTACCACTACCCGATGCTCTTTGCGGCATGGCTGGGCCTATTCTTTACGGCGCTCAACCTGCTTCCGGTCGGGCAGCTCGACGGCGGGCACATCCTTTATTCGCTTGTGGGTCCGACATGGCACGGCCGCCTGGCCCGAGGCTTCATGATCCTCATGCTGGTTTCGACGGCCATCGGCCTCTCCGAGGATGCCCCGCACCTGATTGGTAGTCTTGTCCCCAACCTTGCACGATATCCTCTTCTGGTGGAAGTCGTAGCGGTTATCATCCTTGTAGGGCTGCTCCTGTTTCTCCTGCGCCGATTCCTTTCTGGCAGGGTCTCAATCTACGCTGCGTTCGGAATCATGCTGGTTGCAGAGCTGTCTAGGGCGGTCGGCCCAGCCCTTACACAGTTCGGCTATTCCGGCTGGCTGCTGTGGTGCTTTCTCTTGATCTTCTTCGTCAGGATCGATCATCCACCTGTATTGACACAGGAACGGCTCACGCACGGCAGGCGACTCATTGGGATTCTCAGCCTCGTCATTTTTTTACTCTGCTTCAGCATTAGGCCACTGTACTTCGCGTAGGGAGTCGTGAGCATGTCCAAACCACTCGGAGTGCTGATGGTCTTATTGCTGTCTCTGGTGGCGTGTGACAGTGCGCCGGGCCCAGAGTCCTCCAGAACGGCACCGCCCGTTCTGTCAGATTTTTCGCTCCGGCCCCAGAGGCTCGTGTACGCGTTTTTGCCTCCACAACAAATCGTGGGCGATAGTGTCGAGGTGCCGCTTGAGATTGCAGTAACCGCTAGCGGTCTTGGTGCATCCGTTCGTGAAGTCCGCTATGTGGTTCAGTCCCCTCACTCACCTATGGAGCCCATTCATTTCGGGGCACTGGAGCCGGAAGACAGTAATCGCTATTCGGCCTCGCTTACGCTTAAAATATCGGCGCTGGAAGTGCGAACGTACACCGTATTGGTCTATGCGGTTGGCAAGGCCGGCCGTATCAGTGGTGAAATCCGCGCGAGGCTGGAATACGTCCGCTCGTTCGAACCTGGCAGCCCGCCGATGATTGACGGACTTGATGTGCCGGATATGGTGCAGCGTCCCTCATTTGGGCAACCCGCCAAAACTCTGCTTTTGGCGGCGGACGTAAGCGATCCGGATGGCCTCTCGGAAGTCGAGAAGGTTGAATTCTGGAATGTCGAGACTCCCGGCAGCCGTTTTCTTTTGTGCGACGATGGCCCGCAGAGAGCCTGCGGTGCAAGCCAGGAAAGCGGCGATGAGGTCGGGGGCGACGGACGGTTCACCCGGCTTGTGTACATCGAGAGCACAAATGCCATCGGCGTTACAACGCTGCACTTTCAGGCGACCGATCGCGCGGGCCTTAGAAGCGAGGTCAAAGAAAAGTCCATCTCTATCGTGGAATAGCCGTGAAGCGAATTGCTTACACGATTGGCTTGGTGCTCCTTCTCGGTCTCTTGAGTGATCGTTCCGCCGGGGCGCAAAGCGAACCAATGGGCGTCCAAGACCTCTTGCCGTCACCTGGCATCCTGCTCAACAGTATCACGAATCTGCATGCGGAAAATGGTGCCCTCTGGGTAGGCCCGTTCCTCAACGTGACGCTGGATGGGGGGGCAACGTGGAAGGTTGCGGATGCGGATTCACTTCAGGGGATGCGCAATCGCGTGTACTCAATTGACGTCGAGGGCGATGTCATCTGGGTTGGTCTCGGGATCGCCGAGCAACGGGTCATTGACGGCTCCACGAAGGATGTCGACATAGCCCACGGCTTTCTGGTCTCTCGGGACGGCGGAGCGACGTGGGATTATCGGCCAGTCCTTGCTCCGGTTGACAATGATCCCTTGACCACAGGCTTTCTTGATCTGCCGGACGATACGCTGATCACTTACGGCGGTGTAGAATTGCGGACGCTTGCCATCACGATTCCCGAATTAAGCCCACCATGGGATATTGCCTACGATGCGGCTAATGATCAGGTCTGGACGGCGGGACAACTCAACGGGATTCGGACGTCGGCCGACGGCGGGCGTACCTGGAGTCGTATCGTGCTTCCGCCCGATACGACTCGGTATCTGTCGCCTGAATTGGGGTATGATTTTCCGTTCTATGTGCAGCCGGTCAACGTGTCGATCGATCAGTTTCAGGGGCTGAACTTCCAGGCCTACTCCGTTCTTGTGGACGAAGCCGGGAGGGTGTGGGCAGGTACGGTCGGCGGACTTAACAGGTCGTTGGATCGAGGCCTGAGCTGGACGAGGTATGATGTGTCGGACGGATTCACCGGCAATTGGGTAATTTCGATCGAGGAGCAACGGCGCGTTGGGCGCGATCCGGCAATTTGGGCGGCAACGTGGCCCGGACGGATCCGAGAAGGAACGCCCAGCCGCCATGGAGTGGTTGTGACTCGTGATGGCGGGGACTCCTTTGAGGCCATGCTCAGCGGAGAGAAAGTGTGGGACTTCGCCTTCGACGGCCCGAGGATCTATGCTGCCGGCGAACACGGTCTTTTCGTCTCAGAAGACGACGGGCAGACGTTCCGGACGATCCGCGACTTCCACGATCCCACGCAGCCTGATCACACGTTTCGCCCGGGTAGTCCTGTGTATTCCGTCGAGGTGGCGGAGAGCGGGCTTTGGGTCGGAACCAGCGACGGACTCTTTAAAAGCACCGACGGTGGGTTCACATGGCGCGCGTTTCGAGCCTTGGTCCCACTGAGCCCGCAGGGTCTGCCGAAACTAGTGCCGCCCGAAAGAGTCCCGACTGTCGATACCTACGCTTACCCAAATCCGTTCTCTCCGTCGTCCGACCGCCTGGTCCGCATTCGGTACAAGCTCGAAGGCAACGCCGCCGTGACGATACACATCTTTGATTTTGCGATGAACCTCATACGCGACCTGACCGATGAGCAGCAATTCGGCGGGGAGCGCGAAGTGTCCTGGGACGGCACTGATGACCGAGGTACCCGCATCGCGAACGGCACGTATTTCTACCATGTGCAAGTCGAATCAAGGACGTTTTGGGGCAAGATCCTGATCGTGGATTGATTCATCATGTTGCTGGTCCGCCATACTATACTGGTCCTTCTGTTCGCCGCACCAGTGCAAAGTGCAGTATCGCAGTCGGCCGGCTCGTTCGCACGCATGGGCTTTGGTGCTCGCGGCATGTCCATGGGGAATGCGCTTGCGGGAGACGCTTCCGGCTACGGTGATCCGTATTATAACCCGGCTCTCGCTCCGTTCATACCGGAGCAGAGCCTGGACGCCTCCGCCGCACTAATGACACTCGACCGCGAGCTGCAATTTCTGCAGCTCGCTACACCCCTGAGACCTCGTGCCGGAATCGCCGCCGGAATCATCCACGCGGGGGTCAATAGTATCGACGGTAGAGACGGCAGTGGATACCACACCGGCATGCTGTCGACCGACGAGTTTGCCTTTTTTCTTGCGTTTGGCGTCAAGGTCAGCGAGCGAGCAACTGTCGGAATCGGGCTACAGCTCTTTCGGTCAGACCTCCATGAGGACCTCAAGCCGGCTAGGAGTCTTGGCATCGACGTCGGCGTGAGTATGCGCCTCACGCAAGCGCTTCACGTCGGCATCGTCACCGACGACTTACTTGCGCGGTATTCGTGGGACGCCTCGGACGCCACTGGCGGGGGTAGCAGTTCGAGTTCTGACCCGTTTCCGACGAGGATCCGTGTCGGTGCGTCCTACGGGTTTCAGTCGGCACGCGTACTTGTCGCAGCGGAATTCGAATCTCGTTTTCGTTCGGCTGACATTACGTTGCGGAGCGTAGACCTCATTGGGGATACGCCGCGGGAAATCGTGACACGCGAAACCCTCCGCTTGCACGAGGTCCACGTTCGGCTTGGCGCGGAATACCGCCCCATTGACATACTGGCAATCCGCGGTGGGATGGGGCACGCGACGGGTGGATTGAAACCTGCCGCGGGCTTTATGTTTGAGCAGGCTGTGGGGGCGCTGCTCATTCATGCAGAATACGCTTTCGTATTGGAGCCACATTTTCTTGGGTCGATGCACCTGGTTACAGTTCGGTTTTTCCTTTAGGTCGCAATGAGGCGATTCGCCTGCATAGTTCTCTTAATGTCGGCGCTAATCGCTCCAGTCCGCGGCCAGGAAACCGGGTTGAGTTTCCTTCGCATTGCGGTAGGCGCCGAAGCCAGCGCAATGGCGGATGCCCGGACTGCCCTCAGCCGTGACGCGTTTGCGACGACGGAAAACCCGGCGGGCCTTGTGGCTACCACGTCTACTATGGTGGCGCTGTCGCATCGCAAATGGGTCGGCAACCTGCGGTCGTATGACGTCGCTACGCGGTTCGGAATGGGCGAAAAGGGGGCCGTAGGGCTTGCGGTCACGGCAACAGACAGTGGAGAACTCGAAGCGCGTGACCGCCCGGGCGAGCCGAGTGGTACTTTCAGCGCACAGTTCATCAGCCTGGGAACTTCCTACGCGCGTGTGTTTGGATCACTTCGCATCGGTGTGACGGCGAAGTATCTGCGCGAGCAGATATACGGCTCCAATGCGAGCGGATATGCTATAGACGCCGGAGTGCAGCTGGACCTGGTCGGGGAATCACTCGTCATTGGTGCCGTGCTGCAGAACGTGGGTAAGATGTCGACGCTTGAACGCGAGGCAACGGAACTTCCGCGGACACTGCGGGCGGGAGCGGCGCTGTATCCCTTCCAAGTACTCGCAAATGCGGATGGAACGCAGCTTCTGGAAGTCATGGTCGCAGGTGAAGTGTCGTATCTCATTCCGTCCGATCTCACGCGCCTGCATGCGGGTCTGGCGGCGACCGTCATGGAGCTCGTCGTGCTCCGTAGCGGTTACGTCACACAGGACGAGCTGCGCGATCTGACCTTCGGTGTAGGTCTTTCGTTCGATACATTTACATTCAATTACGCATACATCCCGTTTGAAGAGGGATTCGAGGGCCCCGGCCACCTTGTTACGCTTCTCTACGCCTGGTGACCGAATGGCTACGGCGGCTATTGCGTATCATACGGTGTAGGCTGCAGCATGCCGCCCCAAGGCGCTCGACGTAGAGATTGGCGGCAGTGACCCGTTCCTCAAGCCAAAGAGCCTACGTCATTCGGCAGACGGGCACTCGGTACTAATTGACGTGCGGAAATAATGGCAGACAACAGGGCGATCCCGATCCTGCTGAGCATTATAGCGATTTTCGTGCTCGGAGTCATCTTGCTAGAGCTCCGCGCGGTGCTCCTGCCGTTCTCAGTGGCACTGCTCCTATCGTTTATTTTTCAGCCGGTCGTCGTATATCTCAAGTCGAAGAGGATCCCGATGGTAGTGAACCTGACCATCGTGGTTGTGTTGCTGGCGATCGTGCTGTTCCTCGTAGGGCTCCTGGTCTTTTCGAGTGCAAAGTCGTTTACGGAGGAGTTTAGTCAGTACGAAGAGCGTATCAACACACTGGCACATGAGGTGACCGCCCGTATCGATATCATCGCATCGTCGTTGAACCTAGACATGGCGGATCTGGACATAGACAGTCTTCTGAACGTCTCGGCCATCACCTCCGTCGTATCGGCCAGTCTGGGAACGTTTTTGAATGCTTTATCGAATACGCTCCTTGTTATCCTGTTCATGCTCTTTATTCTGGCGGGAAGCGGTCAGCTTTCTACTAAGATTACGCGCGCGTTCGAGCCCGAGGTAGCAAAGCGCATCCTCGGCGCCATCGAGGACATCAGCCAGCAGGCTCGACAGTATTTGGTCGCGAAGACCGTCGTAAGTCTCTTGACCGGGGTTTTGATCTTCCTGGTTCTCTGGATTCTGGGCGTGGATTTTCCGGTGTTCTGGGGTTTCCTGGCCTTCATCTTCAACTTTGTACCCAACATCGGCTCGCTGGCCGCTGTCGTGCTGCCGTTCTGCGTATCGCTGCTACAGTTCGAGACGCTTTTGATCCCGATCGTAGCTCTCCTTCTGATGCTGGTAGTAGAGACGGTCATCGGTAACATGATCGACCCCCGCATGATGGCGTTCAGTCTGAATCTGAGTCCGCTTCTTGTCATCGTATGCCTCATTTTCTGGGGCTGGCTGTGGGGTATCGTCGGCATGATT
The DNA here is from genome assembly GCA_012267425.1 of Rhodothermales bacterium. GTDB lineage: Bacteria > Bacteroidota > Rhodothermia > Rhodothermales > Bin80 > Plut-88865. The sequence goes on along the minus strand of JAAXGO010000241.1, from coordinate 454 downwards.
TTGGCCGTTCCACTAACAGCGACAATCAAGATCTTCCTCGACAACCTGGAGCGGACGCGGCCGGTGGCCGTGCTGATGGGTGGAGTGCCGAAACCGAGGCCGATAAAGCCTCCAGCAGAAGAGGAACAGCTGGCTGCGGACACCGTCGACTAGGAGGCCCGGGTGGCCCCGGCATGTGCATGCAGACCATCCTCCGTTTGGGCGGTGTGGAGCCGCTTGACATTCAGGACCAGGCAGACGAGAACCCGAACAGCTTCGGCCTTGTGCAGTCCCGGAAGCTGAATCGTCGAAAATCTCATCACTTCCTTGATGTAGCCGATAGGCGCTTCCGCCACTGCGCCAAGCATTATCGTCGTCGACCGTGGCTACCACGAGCTGGCGCTTGTCGTCTCCCAGTAAGCGTCCGGTGAACCCCATCTTGATTGGGTAACGGGTACTCGGGAATTTATTGATA
>JAAXGO010000240.1 GCA_012267425.1 Rhodothermales bacterium | reverse complement strand
GTCTATCAACAAATTCCCGACTACCCGGTACCCAGTCAAGATGGAGTTCACCGGACGCTTACTAATGCTCCGCCTGCAGCTGCCGCTTTTTTTGGAACCTTTCGGCTGTAGCTCATCGCCTTGTGACTCTGCCCGAACCTTCGATTACGTTCACTGACACCCGAGCGAACCGTGCCAGGCCCATCGTCCGAGCCAGGCGCAGGCAAAGACCGCCCGAGAGTCGTCAAGATGCCTGCGACGGAACGCGCACAACTTTCAAAACGCCTTCGTTATCCCAAGAAATAACGACTGTGGTTTTCTGTGGCGCAGACTCCCAGGGAACGATGAAAGACCCGGAGCATTCCGTGAGGATTCGTAGAGTATCCTGCGTGCCACTCTGAAAATCGTCCTCGCCACCCGAAACGCCGGAAAGATCGCCGAAATACGAGCGATGCTCTCCGGTCTCGATATTGAGCTCGTGGACACATCGGCCGTTGACGGAATCGGCGAGATCGAAGAAGATGCGCCGACGCTCGAGGGCAATGCGACAAAGAAAGCACGGGCGTTTCACGAATGGACTGGGCTGCCGGCAATTGCCGACGACACCGGACTCGAAGTTGAGGCACTCTCGGGCCGTCCGGGTGTCCGCTCTGCCAGGTATGCCGGCGACGGCTGCTCGCCAGCGGACAACAGGGCACTCCTTCTCAGTGAGCTGAGCGGACAAAAGAATCGGGCTGCACGATTCAGGACCGTCCTCGCGCTCGCGACAAATGATGGCGTAGAATTTTTCGATGGTGTTTGCTCGGGGCGGATTACCGCAACCGAGCGTGGCACCGGCGGTTTTGGGTATGATGTGATCTTCGTGCCCGATGGTTACGACCGCACGTTTGCCGAGCTGAGCCGCGTGGAAAAGAACGCGATAAGTCATCGGGGCAGGGCCCTCCGGGCGCTTTTTGACCATCTGCGAAAGCACGTTTGAGCAATGGTGGTATTGGTGCAGCGCGTAACGGGGGCATCCGTCGAGGTAGGAGGCACAGATGTTGCTTCAATCGGACGCGGCATACTCATTTTTCTCGGGGTGCACAGGTTGGATGCCGGGCAAGAGGCCGATTGGCTTGCCCGCAAGTGCGCACGCTTGCGGATCTTTCCAGATGAGGCGGGGCTCATGAATCGGTCGGTGACTGACATACAAGGCCAGGCGCTGGTTGTATCGCAGTTTACCCTCTACGGCTCGGCCGCAAAAGGTAATCGCCCGTCCTTCGTGGATGCTGCCAAACCGCCAAAGGCAGAAGCACTCTACGAGCGATTCGTGCAGGCATTGGAAGAAGAAATGCGGCGCCCCGTAGCGACAGGAGTCTTCGGGGCAGCCATGAAGGTGCACCTCACAAACGACGGCCCCGTTACGCTGTGGATTGAGCGAAGCCGGAGCGGGTAGGCCTGCCCAGTCCTTACAAATCTGACTTAACAACGGGCTCTTTTAGGGCATCTACTCTGCAGAGTGACGTGTCTTGAATGAGTGGTTTTGCAGCAAGTGACGTGGAGCTCCTTGAAGTGGATGACTTGCTGGTGTTGCTGAAAACTCGCCTTGTGCTGTGTCGCTAGCTCTGCCGAGTAGCCATAATGAGTGCTTAACATTTGCAAGTCTGCCGGTTAGCTTACCGGCATGGAGGCGCAGCATCAGGTATTGACAACGCTTCGGACTTCGGTGCCAAGAGTGTCCGCACTGCTCAGCGAGCGGCGCGACCTGGGCCGGAATGCGAC
>JAAXGO010000239.1 GCA_012267425.1 Rhodothermales bacterium | reverse complement strand
CTGGATAGTTTTGCAAGAGGCTCAACGTATTTCAATTTGACAAAGGGCCCTTCCATATCAGCACTATGTAGTACAGACCATTGGCTGGTCTGTCTGCTCGCCCTGTGATCCGGATTCTGGAACTCTAAAGGTAGCAGCCCGACTAGCCCAAGAGTTCAGAAACTGAGCCATGGCCACCCGACGGATGGTGCCACGTTTCGCCCGCCGGAAAGCACAGTGATCGTACCGCGAAGTCTGACACTCTGTGCGCGGACCACTCTACAAAGGCGTCGTATCATTACGGCGGAGTATCCGTGGTTCTACGCTCATACCCCATGCATCAACTCGCACGTAGCGCTCCCCGCTTTACGTCGGACGCTGCCAAACACCTGGCTCTGCAACACTACCATCTGCAGGTAGCGGCCGAGCCACTCCCCGGGCATCTGGATCGCAACTTCCTGTTGCGCGTGCGTGGAGGAGATCGCTTTGTACTTAAGATCATGAACGCGGCGGCGGATCCCGGCGAAATCGACCTTCAGCAGCATGTCCTCAAGTTCCTGCACGAGCACCACAGCACCTCGACATTCCCGAGAGTCCTACAGACGGTCGAAGGTAAAGGTGCAGCATGGATCGAAGATAATCGCGGCATCCGCCATCTACTGTGGCTCGTAAGCTGGCTGCCTGGCCGCGTTTTGGGGACAGTCAAGCCGCACACGCCCGAGCTACTAAGCGACTTCGGTTGCTTTCTCGGAAGGATGGACAAGACATTAGAAGGCTTCTCGCATCCAATGGCCACAAGGGAATTCTTCTGGGATCTTCGGCGGGCCTCCGAGCTGCGGACGTACATGGATCATATCGAGGGCACTCGACGGCAGGCCCTTGTTGACCAAACCTTGGGCCTGTACGAGGAGAAGGTAGTGCCGCTGTTGCCCTCATTAAAGACGAGCGTCATACACAACGACGCAAACGACTTCAACGTCCTGATCGCCGGATCCGGTTACGATGCGCGTATATGCGGATTGATTGATTTTGGGGATGTACTGCATACCCATACGGTTTTCGAGATTGCGATTGCTGCTACCTACGTGATGCTCGACAAGCCCGATCCGCTTGGCGTCGCTTGCCACGTAATCAATGGATACAACGAAGCCAATCCGCTCACTACCGGAGAAATTGCAGCCCTGTTCGGCCTGATCGGGGCACGCCTCTGCAGTAGTGTTCTCGTGTCAGCCTATCGCAAGACCGTCGAGCCCGACAATGACTATCTGACTATTTCCGAGGCACCTGCGTGGGCACTCTTGGAAACCCTCTCTCGTGTACATCCTCGCTTCGCACACTACATGTTCCGCGAAGCCTGCGGCATGGAGCCATGCCCGCAATCGCTCAGTGTGACCACTTGGCTACGAAAGCACGCAAAGGGATTCGCGGCGGTCACTAAACCCGATCTTCGCGATGCTAACGTCACCATTGTTGACCTGAGTGTAAAAAGTCCGCTAGCCAGCGTGACCACCTCATTCCCGGCAGTACTGACCGAGTACTCAACAACGGCTATCGGGCGCTGGGACGAACCGAGGCTCTGTTATACGGCCGAGGGGTTCGGCGTTGAGCACCCTACCAGCCCTGAGCGCCGGACGGTGCATGTGGGCATGGACGTCTTTCAGAAAGCGGGCTCTCCCGTCTTTGCTCCGCTTGCCGGCATGGTGGCGGGATTCGAGGACTGCCGACTACCACAGGACTACGGTCCCGTGCTTTTGTTGGAGCACGACGCAGGCGGCACTCCGTTTTGGACCCTGTTCGGGCATCTGAGTCGTACTTCACTTGCAGGTCTTGCCATAGGGCAGGTTGTCGGAGCAGGTGAGCAAATCGGAACACTCGGCGAACCGGAAGAAAATGGCGGCTGGGTTCCCCATCTCCATTTCCAGGTAATCATAGACCTCTTAGGCCAAAGGAGTAACTTTCCGGGCGTCGCGCCGCCGAGCCAGCGCACGGTATGGCGCAGCATCTGCCCGGACCCCAATCTGATCCTTGGCATACCGACAAGCGGTTTTCCGGCACCGGAAATGAATGCATCTGCAATTCTCAGGCTCCGGACTCGCCACATCGGGCCCGCACTCAGCCTGTCATACCGTCGGCCACTCGACATTGTGCGCGGGTACATGCAGTACCTGTACGACCGCATGGGACGCACGTATTTGGACGCTGTCAACAACGTGCCGCATGTCGGCCACTCACATCCCCGGGTTGTAAACGCCGCGGCGCAGCAAATGGCGGTTCTCAACACGAATACGCGCTATTTACACGCTTACCTCGCGCGGTATGCCGAGCGTCTTGCCTCACTTCTTCCCGATCCACTGAGCGTGTGTTATTTCGTCAACTCGGGGAGCGCGGCGAATGATCTGGCGCTTCGCCTGGCATATGCTCACACGGACAAGAGAAACCTGGTCGTCCTCGATGGAGCCTATCATGGCAACCTTGTGTCGCTGATTGAGATCAGCCCGTACAAGTTCGACGGTCCGGGCGGAAGCGGCGCTCCGCCCCACGTTTTCACGGCGACGGTGCCCGACCCGTATCGTGGGGCATATCGGCTTGCTGATGCTGGCGAGCAGTACGCAGACAGCGTCCGCGCGGCGATCGAACACGCCGGAGGTAGCATTGCTGCGTTCATCTCCGAGTCCATTCTCGGCTGTGGGGGGCAGATCGAGTTTCCAGAAGGATATCTGCGGGCGGTCTATCGCCATACACGCGAGGCCGGCGGCGTATGCATTGCCGACGAGGTGCAGGTCGGCTTCGGACGTGTAGGGACGCACTTCTGGGGCTTTGAAACGCAGGGCGTCCAACCGGACATAGTGGTCATGGGCAAGCCGATCGGCAATGGCCACCCACTGGGTGCGGTCGTGACAACGCCGGAGATTGCGGCCTCATTTGTTACGGGTATGGAATTTTTCAGCACGTTCGGCGGCAATCCGGTATCGTGCGCAGCGGGCATGGCCGTACTGGACGTTCTCGAAGATGAGTGTCTGCAGCAGGCCGCGCTGCGCACTGGCGTATACCTCAAACGGGGACTGCTGGGACTACAGGCCGAACACCCGATTGTCGGAGACGTCCGCGGACGCGGCCTCTTTCTCGGCGTCGAATTCGTACGAGACCATGACTCGCTTGAGCCTGCCACCGAAGAATCCGCCTACGTGACCGACCGGCTGTGCGAGCGCGGTATACTCGTCTCGGCAGACGGTCCGCTCAACAACGTGCTCAAGATCAAGCCCCCGCTAGTATTCAACGAAAAAGATGCCGACATTCTAGTGCAGACGCTCCATGAAATCCTCGAAGAGGATTTCGTACGCCGTAGGGATTACTGAACGCTAACGAGCTGGCACTCAAATATTAGCGTAGCGTTGGGCGGTATGTTGCCCCTGCCCTGCTCTCCGTATGCCAGCTCCGGCGGGATGACTAGCTGACGCGCCCCACCGACACGCATGCCGGGAATCCCTTCGTCCCACCCGGCAATCACGAAACCAATACCAAGCGTGAATTCGAACGGTGCTTCCCTGAGATAGGAACTGTCGACAAACTCCCCGTCAGCCAGCCAAGCGTGGTAGTGCACTCCAACGCGGTCACCCGAGCTCGCAAGATCGCCATCGCCCACTGTTATATCATATATCTTTAGCCCACTCTCGGTCACCACGAAATCCTCCTCGGCAACGACCTGAGGTTTCGGGATGTCTTCCTTCGGCGTCGGTTCCGGCGTCGGCGGGCCGTCGCAGGCCACTACCAAGAGCAGCAGCGGTATAGTCAGGAGTCGCAGTCGCATTGTGGCACTGAAAGAGATAATCTGATATTTTCGCACACGTCCTTGTGTAATACGTGACGGTGCGCAGCACGTTTCCTTTGTCAAACCGAATGCCTGATCACTTGAAGAGCAAGGCGTGGTGTGGCGACGGGCGTAGCCGTCGTAGCTCTCGCGATGCCCTTACAACCGCCCTCTGTCTACGAGAGAATCCAGGTGTGATCTTCAATTTCGAAGCTGCGTTCGACGTGTGGGCAAAGCCATCAGCATGTAGCGCATCACGTCGTTCGTCATCGATGCCGTTCGACCACGGTATACAGGGCTTTCATGCAGCGTTTCGTTTACCATTCGCGGCTTGATACGTCAGATTCTCCCACGCAGTTCAAGCTCACCGTTATCGGCGATTTGGCAGTACCGGAAAAAGCACTCATTTCCAAGTGTGCGGGAATGCAGCACATTGTGGTGTGTGCAAGTGATCTTAAGAGGCGATGCCATGCCAAGGCCTGCCGAGTAGCCATATTGAGTGCTTGACATTTGCAAGTCTGCCGGTTAGCTTACCGGCATGGAGGCGCAGCATCAGGTATTGACAACGCTTCGGACTTCGGTGCCAAGAGTGTCCGCACTGCTCAGCGAGCGGCGCGACCTGGGCCGGAAT
>JAAXGO010000238.1 GCA_012267425.1 Rhodothermales bacterium | reverse complement strand
CGGTAAGACAACGCTCTGCAATGCAATCTTGGCCGAAATCTCCAGGCAATTCCCCGACGAGCGCCTCTTGATCCTTGAAGATACTCCCGAACTCTTCTGCAACGCGCGGGATCACCTCCGCCTGCGTACAACGGATCGCGTAACGATGCGGCACCTCGTGCGGTACAGCCTGCGGTCGACGCCTAACCGAATTATCATAGGCGAGGTGCGCGACGGTAGTGCAAAGGACCTCTTAGATGCTTGGATTACAGGCCATCCCGGAGGGTGCGGGACGGTGCACGGCGAAGATGCCGTTAGCGCTATCGAGCGCCTCGCCGACCTGGCCCGCGAAGGAGCCGGTGGCGCTGACCAGCACACCATGGTCGCCCGCGCGGTGAACGCGCTCATTCTTGTTACCGGGCACGGAGTAAACCGCAAGGTCGCAGAAATCGTGCGGATCATCCCTGCTGCTTCGCACGGATTCGATTTGAAATACGAAGAGCTGTAAGCGCTAAGCGTATATCCTCCGCGTCAGCCTGTCAAGCCGTAGTGTCAAACGCCGGGTTCTTGTCTGAATTGTAGAATCTAGACCAGTCGGAGGGACCGTGCCGTCCGTACTATTTACTGCAATCGTGCAAACCCTCCGCTGCATTCATGAATCTCTTCCGGCGAGTTCCGTTGCTCGCATCGGTGGGCTTCCTCCTCCTGTTCCCGGCGGTGGCTGATGCGAGCGGGGTGGGCGGCATCGAAGTAGCAACATCGACGGTCCGCAAGTTGGTACATCTGCTGACCGGGGATCTGGCTTCGGCTGCCTTCCTGCTGATTATCGTCCTTGGAGGAATCGCGTGGTGGATCACCCGGGCAAGCCGAGCGGGCGAAATCCTCGGGCGCACCGTGGTTGGAGCCGTAATCATATTCGGCGCCGCCCAGATCTCGGACTATTTCGCTTTCCACGGAGCCTGCCTCTGATAGCCGTGCACGACGACAACCTCGATCATACGCCCGTCTACGGGTCGCTCCTCAGAAAACCCTACGTCCTCGGACTCCCGCAGGATGCTTTCTTCCTCTTTGCCCTCGCGCTGACGTGTCTCGGAGTTGCTTCGAGGCTGGATCCGCCCGTCCTGTTGGGATGTGGAGTGGTGTACGCGGCTTGCCTTCCGCCACTGAGAAAGCTCTTCGAAAAAGAGCCGTACCTGATGGAAATTATCCCGCGTGCCATGCTGTACTCCGCCTTCTATCCCCGGCAGGCGCGCGAGCGAAAAGTTCTATTTGCAGAACGCGTCGTGCCGTCTGTTCCGTCTGGAAGGGCGCTCGGCATGTAAGCGTAGACCATCTCCTTTATGGATCCTGTGAGTCTGATAGGCGGAGCACTGATCGGCGCAGGCGGCCACTGGGCTGCTCAGCGTCTGTCAAGACATCCGGGTCCGAGGGAAGGACTCGGCGACCTGCTCCAGTGGGCTTTTGTCATTGACGACGGTGTCATCCTCATGAAGGACGGCTCGTTTCTGTCGGGATTTAGCCTGCGTGGACGAGATCTGGAATGTGCGGCGGTGCAGGAAGTCAACCGAGCAGCCGACATCGTGAACGATGCGCTGGGGCAACTCGGCGAGGGATGGTCACTCGAAGTCAATTTGCACAGAAGAGATGTGCGCGGGTACCCAGCCAAGGAAAAGGCTCATTTTCCGACCGATGCTCTCTGGGCACTGGAGGAGGAGCGGCGCGCACAGTTTGAGCGAGAAGGCGAACACTTCACGACGGAGAATACCGTGCTGCTGACGTACGCACCGCCCAAAGACGTCACAAGAAAGTGGGAACGCCTCGTGGTAGACGGCACGCGCTCGAACGTCGAATACCGTGAAGTCCTCACGCGCTACGAACGCACGTGCCGCGAAATGGAGGCGCTCCTGCAGACAATTTGCTCCACGGAGCGACTTTCGAGCACGGGCTTGCTCAGCGAATGCCACAGATGCCTAACCGGCCTTACTCACGAGGTGTCCGCGCCGCCGAAGAGCTACGTGAACTATGCGCTCGCTTCGTGCGATTTTACGACTGGATTCCAGCCTGTGGTAGGAGAAAGGCACGTTTTTCTCGTCAGCGTATCGTCGTTCGGGCACGCAACCGTCCCTGCAGCAGGGGACTTCTTCAACCGCATCCGTGACATCGCGCGCTGGCACATGCGATTCATCGCGCTTAGCCGCCATGAGGCGGACAGGCGGATCCGCAAGGTGCAGACGAGATGGTTTCACGGGCGGGGTGGGCTCCGGGCGCTGTTTGCCCCGGAGGAACAGGCGAGGGCTGGTTTCGAGGATCGTGATGCCGCCCGCATGCAGCACGAAACCGCCGATGCGCTGGCGGACTCGGCGAGCGGACGGGCCCGGTTTGGCTACTTCGTGGCAGCCAGGAAAGTCGAG
>JAAXGO010000237.1 GCA_012267425.1 Rhodothermales bacterium | reverse complement strand
CCTATGGCGCGTCCGGCTTCGGGCGCCGTGAACGGCAGCGTCACCGTCGCCAGCACCTCCGCTTCCGGCAGCGTCTCCGCCTGAATCATCGCTCCGCCGAAGATAAGGTGGTCCTGCGGCCAGATAGTCTTCGCCACCGCCTCATCGACAGGCGTCAAATACGTGACCCTTGTCCCTAAAGTTCCCATGTAACGGACGCCCAATACGTCTTCCAGCAGATAACGAGGCCCGGCCTCGTGGAACCGGTCCAGCGACGACGGCCCGCTGGCATAGAGCACTCCGCCGTCTTCGACGAATTGCCTGAATACGGCGGCTTGAGACTCCTTCATCTCCAGCACGTTAGGCACAATGACCGCTCGATATTTTCCTAGCTGATGTAGAGTCGCATTAGTCACCACGCCGAAGGGAACATGGCCCTCTCGCAGGATGTTGGCTATTCCAACGAGTGCGTCTCGGTGCGGAAGTTCATCCATCGCCTGCACCTCAGCCACGTGCACGCCGTTCTCGTCAGGGTTGTACATAGACTCCTTGTCGTAGTAGATCGCAACGTCCGCTAGCAGTTCGCCGCCCAGGAACTCTTCGTAAGGGGCTCGCTCGGCATTCAGCCCCCGCATGAAGTCATAGACTTCGCCATTAAGCGTGCCATCGGCGTTGATCGCATCTATCAGCATGAGGGCTGCCGAGTGAAGCGTTGGTACGAACGATTCGACCCTAATCTGATCCTTGGGCTTGATCGTCACGTGGTCGGTCATGCCGATTGTGCGGGAGGTGGCCATCTCGAATGGGCGATCGCGAGTCAGGCTGGCGTACGCCTTGCACACCAGCGAGTGAGACGCCGGACCTCCGTAGAAATCTCCAGTTACGAAGTCGCAAGCCTCCGCCAACTCGAGCGGCGCTCCGAGCTGCCAGCTATGGAAGACGGTTGCGAACTGGTGGTAGACGGAAATGGGACGTATCTGCTTCACGGTGCGGGTCATGTCGTTAACGAAGTCCAGTAGCCATGCCTGCCTGGCGCTCTGGAATATCCTCCACGCCGGATCATTCCAGTCAACGATCCGCGGCGGTTCGGCATCGTGCTCCTTCCAAAAGCGTGCGGTGCAGTGGGTGCAATAGCAGACATCGGGCCACATCGTCATATCGACGAAAATTGCCTCAAATTCATAGCTTCCGACAAGCTCGCGTAGGAGGTCGCGAATGTAGTCCCGGTATGGAGAGTTGGGGCATGCGAATCCGTAGCGCCCCTGCATTATCCTGTCGTCTCCACCGGCGGGACGGACTCGCCAGTCGGGATGCTTCTCGTAGGCCCAGTTGTCCCAGATCACGTGGAAATAGCAGACCGTGTGGAGGCCGTGGCGTCGACACTCTTCCAACACCTCTCCGAAGTAATCCCGACCACCCATGTTCGAGTGCGCCTCACCAACTTTCGTGGGCCACAGACACAACCCGGCGCACGAGATTGCGTATTGCTGGTATGACTGAAAGCCGGCGCGTGCGATTGTCGCCACACAATCGACAGGGTCGAAGCGACCTAGCAAGTCGGGATGCCAATCGGGAACGTGCATGTCCACGAGCAGACGACGATAAACATCATCCGGCCATTTGGTTACCTGACTCATCCCCCTCCAACTCCTCCCGGTCGACTACCAGCGTCGCAATACTTCACCGCCCAAACTCGCTTCACGGCTCGCCCCGTGACCGGGGCCTGATTAGCCGCTTGGCTCTGCAAGACTACTCCCCATCAATCGTTCAACTGTACCGGCCGGAACGGTTTCTGTACTCTTCGGCCGTCCTCTAGCGCCGCTACTCGGCAATGTTCCACAAATCGCTGTCCCAACCGTTCAGCCGGATGCCGTGCAGGGTATTCAAATGGACAGCAACTCTTCCCCGGTTTACGAGCGGAATCTCCGAATAGCTCTTAACCAGAACGTCGTTGAGCTGCTTGACAAGCGCGTCGCGTTCGGGACCTGGCCGGGCTTGTGCCAAGCGTGCATATAGATGGTCATATTCGGGATTGCACCAGCGGGAATTGTTGTCGCCGGCCCAGTTGTTGTCCCTTGTCTGGATGTGGGCGCATGTCTGACCAGAAAGGTACCGTTGGGGATCTACGCCGGAATCTTCCGTGTACATCTGCACGTCGGCGAAGAATCTGCGGAACGACGCTCCCTCGTGAACGACTGGGTCGCCGCCGAAGAAGACTCCTGCGTCGCGTTGCATGAGGACAGTGTCAATGCCAATCTGTCGCCACCAGTCACGAATCAGCGCCTGGGTCTTTTGCCGAATGAAGTTGGTTGTCGTTTGGTAGGTAACTCGCAGAGACACTCCGTTGTATTCACGAATGCCGTCGCTGTCCGTGTCGAGGACGCCGTTTTCGTCTAGCAGCCGGTTGGCGCCTCCAATGTCTTGGGTCAGGCATCCGTTGTTTGCAGTGGAAACGTACCTCTGAGGACCGGCGATCATATTGCACACGGCTTCCCCCGCGAAACCATATAGACGTTCCGAGATGAGTTCGCGGTCGATGGCCATCGACATCGCCCGGGGAATCGGCGTAAAGGTCAGAAATGGGTGTGGGTTCCGTCCGTCCAGATATTCAGAGCGGTTCTCCCCGAGCGCAGGGCCCGGGTTCGTATGGTTCACTACGATGCGTTCGACGAGGCTTCCTAAGGCGTAGACAATTTTGCCTCGCCCCGCCGCTTCCAGCTTCGCCAGTGTTTCGGGGACCACCTGTATGTTCCAGGCATAGTCGGCTTCGGCGAGTTCCAAAACGGCGCGGGCCGCAGTAACGGCGTCACCTCCTCCTTTCAGGACAACACGGTCGAAATAGGCTGCCTCGCCCCGGTAGAACGGGTTGCGCTCGTATACTGCCCCGTCGCCTTCCTGAAAACTGATGATGCGGTACGGGCCGGTACCGAGAGGGGAAGTGTTCTGCGCCGTGCAGGTCACAGCCGCTGCACCGATGCACCTGGCGAATTGGCGGCTGCTTATCACCGGCGAACCTGCTCCAACGAAGGCGCTGTATGGATATGACGTTGGCGCTTCGAAGTTGATTTTGACCGTGCGGCTATCGAGAGATTCAACGGATTCAATGCCAGCGAAGGCTCCGGCGCGAACGCAGCCGGTGTTTACGTCGACGCAGTAACGCCACGTAAATACCACATCGTCGGCCGTCATGACGCTGCCATCCGACCACCTCAAATTCTCTTTCAGCTTCCAGGTGATCGACATCAGGTCAGTCGAAACGCCGCCGTTTTCAAGCATCGGCACTGAGACGGCCAGTTTGGGCACAATTTGGCCGTCAGGAGCGTAGTTGACTAGGAGTTCAAGCGTTACCGCGCTCGCATCCCGGTCCTTAAAGCCGCTCGACAGATACGGTGTGGGCAGGGATGGAGCCTGCCAGTAGAGGATCGTCAAGACTCTCTCGTCAGCGGGCGTGACAGCCGGTGTTTCCGCCAAGTTGGCCCAAGCAAACAGGGTGCGCGCATCATCGCGGTGTTCGTTCCGGCAGGCCTCTTCCGCAGCATCCCCGAACACCCGTTGGTAGATGCCAACGTTGTGGTGGTTGCCGAGAGACATCTCGACGAGATCGTTTAGTTCGACGCATGTCGTCGGCCACTTTGCGCTCGCCACCGCGGCCATAACGACCGTTGCCAGCATCGCGAAAACTAACGCGAGCGACAGTCTTATCCGGTTGTTAGACACCACTTTCCTGCCCTCGGTAACGAGAAATCTGACAGCTCGCTGGACGATGATACATAGGCAGCTATATCCCTCTGAGGACCTTCTCTCGGTTGTGGCCGGGTGTTGCCATCACGCTAGCCGCCATCTTCAGGCCGCGTGGTGCGACGAATGGCATTTGGACTAAGGGCACAGTCACACTCTTGGAGGAGTGTGACTGTGGGTCAACCCTGGGTGACAGCCACCGGTTGGTCGACGAAGTTGGGCATTACCTCTTCGGCGAACATCTGGATGCATCGCAAGGCCTTTCCCTGCTCGAGTCCCGCCTTGCCGAATGTGCCGCGGATGGATCTAATGCCCTTGGATCTAAGATTTTCGATCCTCTCGCAAACGACTTCGGGCGTGCCGACTAGGGGGAGCATTCCTTCCTTGAGCGCGCGTTTCGCTCCTAGCAGCCGATCCTCGTCGCGCTTTGCCCAGTGCTTGAAGCCCTCGGGAATGGTTCCGTCTGCATTTCTGGGATTACCTACCCTCCTGAAGACTTCGTTGATCTCATCTTCGAGCCCGATCAAGTCCGACTCAGCCTCCTCCATAGTCGGCGCGACGTATACGTCCATGCCGACCGCCAGATCGATATGCTCGTGGGGATGGCCGTAGTGCTCCATCCGCTCGTGCCAAAGATCCATAACCTGAGAAATTTGCCCCATCACCGCGGTCGGTCCACCGACGATTATCTCTAGACCCAGCTTGGCCGCGTAGTCCACGCTCTCAGGACTCGTACTCACCGCGATCGTAACCGGCAGCGGTTTTTGAATCGGCTTGGGAATTACCAGCAGGTCTTCGACATCGACGAACTGGCCCTTATAGGTCAGCGGACCTTCCTCCCAGCACTTTCGGATGACATCGAGATATTCGCGAAACCTTGGTCTGGCCTCTTCGATGTTCGCTCCTAGGCCGCGAAACTCCTGCGCCTGATATCCGGCACCTATACCCAGCGTGAACCTGCCGTTCGACAGAATGTCTATCGTCGCCGCTTCTTCAGCCACCATGATGGGATTGTGAAACGGCAGTACCACCACGGCGCTTCCGATTCGCGCGTACTTAGTGCGCTGCGCCACGTAACCCAGCATCGACCAGATGCCGGAGATGATTCCGTGCCGGGAGAAGTGATGCTCGCCGAGCCATATCTCGTC
>JAAXGO010000236.1 GCA_012267425.1 Rhodothermales bacterium | reverse complement strand
GGCCGATATTGCCCAAGCCGACCAATCCCAGCGTGCGACCCGTGACGCCCATGCCTATGTAGTCGAGGCGCTCGTGCCAGCGGCCCTCGCGCACCAAGCGATCCTTGGCCAGCATCTTGTGGCTGAGGGCCAAGAGATACGTCAGGGCCATGACCGCCACTGGCCGGCGCACACCGTCGGGGGTAATCGTCAGGAGCACACCCTGCTCATTGCAAGCTGCCACGTCAACGCTGTCGTAGCCGACGCCGAAGCGGGCGACGATCGCCAGCTTGTCCGCTCCCTGCAAGGTTTCGGTGCTGACTATCGAGGAGAGAACTAGCAGGCCGTCGTAGCCGCGGATCTGGTCGGGGCGCAGCTCAGTGGTGTTTTCCGCTAGAAACTCCCACTCGACCTTTGGGGCTTCGTCGAGTAGGTCGAGACCAATATCGCCGAAACCGAGAGTGCCGTCGGCCTTGAGAAAGTCGCGGGTGACGCCTATGCGAAAGGTTGTAGTCATGGCGACAAACAAGATAGGGCCTGACGGACAGCTATCAAGGGGAGAGGCGGCTGTATAGAGCAGGGATCACATTGTCTGCGATTAGATACAAAAAGCAGCTACACAACAGCGGTCCCGCCAGAGAAAAAAGGTGGTTCGCATTTTGCTTATCTGTTCTTGGTGACTACTTTAACTCTAACCGAGGAGCAATACTGGGATGGCCCCTGAAACATCTGAGATAACCACCCGCGACGTGTTGCAGCAGATCAACCGCCGCTTGGAGCTGATTGAAAGCGACGTGCGAGCGGTCAGCGAGAAGTTGGATGTGTCGGTTCAGACGCTGAATGAGAAAATTGACACGTCGGTTCAGACACTGCGCGATGAGAATGCCGCGTCGGATGGGAAGCGGGAGGTATCGGTTCAGACGCTAAATAAGAAAATCGACACGTCGGCTCAAACGCTAAATGATAAGATCGACACGTCGGCTCAGACGCTAAATGATAAGATCGACACGTCGGTTCAAAAGCTCCACGAGAAGATCGACACCTATTTCCGCTGGACCATCGGCATCGTCCTAGCTAGCTGGCTGTCGACCATGGGCGCGATCCTGTTCAAAGGATCCTTGTAGCCTATCCTTTCTCCAACTCCTGCGATCACCTGCGTATACTGCCCCGCTAGTCGTGCCGCAGATCCTCGCGCTCCATCCACAGGCGCAAGATGCGTGGCGATTGCCGCAGATAGTAGAGA
>JAAXGO010000235.1 GCA_012267425.1 Rhodothermales bacterium | reverse complement strand
CCACAAGGACGAGCTGCCGGACCTAAAGGCCGACTTCATCCTCGCCAATCCGCCGTTCAATGTTTCCGATTGGGGAGGCGGCCGGCTGCGGGAGGACGCCCGCTGGAAATTCGGCGTTCCGCCCGCGGGCAATGCCAACTACGCCTGGCTCCAGCATATCCACCATCACCTCGCCCCGAACGGGACGGCAGGCGTGGTGCTGGCGAACGGCTCGATGTCCACGGCTACGTCCGGAGAAGGGGACATCCGCCGCGCCATGGTCGAGGCCGACGCGGTGGACTGCATGATCGCGCTGCCGGGACAACTCTTCTACTCGACGCCGATTCCCGCCTGCCTGTGGATTCTCGCGCGCAGCAAGAACCCCGGCGATAGCGGGCGCGACCGGCGCGGGGAAGTGCTGTTCATCGACGCCCGCAAGCTCGGACACATGGTCGACCGGACGCGGAGGGAATTTTCCGACGCGGACATCGCCCGGATCGCCGATACGTATCGCGCGTGGCGAGGCGCACGGGACACGGTCCCGTTCGAGGGCGAGCCAGGATTCTGCAAGTCCGCCACGTTGGAGGAGGTCAGGGAACACGGCCACGTCCTGACGCCCGGCCGCTACGTCGGGGCGGCGGCCAGCGAAGACGACGACGTGCCGTTCGAGCAGCGGTTCGCGGAGTTGAAAGAGACGTTGGCAGAGCAGTTCGCCGAGGCCGAGGAATTGGGCGTCCTCATCCAGAAGAAGCTAGAGGAGGTGGTTGCGTGACCGAAGGGACGCTAGTTTCGAGTTCGCGACTTCCCGAGCATTGGACGTGGGCTAAGCTTGGAGAGTTGGCGTCCTTCCTAAATGGCGATCGTGGGAAAAATTATCCTTCACAATCCGATCGTGTGGATTTTGGAGTTCCGTTCATAAATACAGGTCACATTGAGCCGACTGGTCGATTGAGTCGCGAGCGGATGGATTACATCACGCGTGAAAGGTTCGAAAAGCTTGGCGCTGGCAAGATTAGGCCGGGTGACATTGTCTATTGTCTAAGGGGATCGACGATCGGAAAAACTGCCAGAAACGAATTTCCAGAAGGCGCCATCGCCTCGTCGCTGGTCATAATTCGCGCTCGAGACTCGAGGTTGCAACAATTCATCTATTTCTACCTCGCCAGCCCGATCGGCCAATCCTTGGCGAAGAAGTTCGACAACGGTTCCGCACAACCGAATCTTTCTGCGAAAGTCATATCCAAGTATCCAATCCCGCTCCCGCCAGAGGATGAACTCGTCCCAATCTGCCAGCTTCTCACTGCCCTCGACGACAAGATTGACCTGAACCGCCGAACGAACGAAACGCTGGAGGCGATGGCGCGGGCGATTTTCAAGGATTGGTTCGTCGATTTCGGCCCCACCCGTGCCAAGGCCAAAGGCTGCGCTCCATACTTGGCCCCGGAACTATGGGATCTGTTCCCCGACGCGCTCGACGACGAAGGCAAGCCTATGGGGTGGTATCAGTCCAGCCTAGGGAATGAGCTGTCGGTCCTTGAGACCGGCAAGCGGCCGCGTGGGGGCGTTGCCGGAATATCGGAGGGTATTCCAAGTGTTGGCGCGGAAAGCATCGTCAAGGTCGGCGAATTCGTTTTCTCAAAGACCAAGTACGTTCCGTACGATTTCTTTTCGAAAATGTCTAAGGGACACGTCTCAGACGGTGACGTGCTCGTTTATAAGGACGGCGGCAAGCCAGGCGAGCTACGCCCTGCGGTGACTTATGTTTCCAAGGGGTTTCCGTTCGCTGAGTTCTGCGTCAACGAGCATGTATTCAGGATACGAACCAAGTCTCTATCACAGCCGATCCTCTACTGTCTGCTCTCTACTGACAATGCCTTTTGGCAGATGAAAGAGCTTGCAACTGGTGTTGCACAACCCGGATTGAATCGGACGGCAATCAAATCAATCACGTTCACAATGCCTGATGACCATCGGCTGCTGCGCGGTGCGGAGGCGGTGATTGGTCCAATGATCGATCGGTGCAACGACAACTCACTGAACTCGCTCGTTCTCTCTAAGGTCCGTAACTTGCTACTCCCCAAACTCATGTCGGGTCAAATCCGCCTTTGCGATGCCGAAAAGGTGGTCGAGGGCGTGGCATGATCCGCGTCCCCGTCGATCCCGAGCTTCTGCGTTGGGCACGCGAGCGCGCCGGGATGGCGCGGGACGAACTGACGGCGAAGTTCAAGAAGCTTCCGGAATGGGAGAGTGGCGAGACTCAGCCGACATTGAAGCAACTGGAAGCGTTCGCTCATGCCGTCCATGTACCGTTCGGCTACCTGTTTTTCAGCGAACCTCCCGACGAACGCCTTCCGATTGCCGACTTCCGCACCGTGGGTGACACTGAAAAAGCCGAAGTAAGCCCAAATCTGCTCGACACGCTCTACGCCATGCAGC
>JAAXGO010000234.1 GCA_012267425.1 Rhodothermales bacterium | reverse complement strand
GCATCCCGTCTGCGTACATGACCTCTACTTGCGCCGCCTCACGTGCCGCAGGCCGTGGTATCTCTACGAAGAGTCGGTCGTCGACTGCTGCGTTGTTCCGACGATACTTCCGTCGCCAGTAGATTAGCTGTGCGTGCGAGATGCCGTGCTCGGCGCAAAACGCCGCTGCCGTTTGCGTCCTCGCTTCATACAGCTCTATCAGCGGATACATCTGTTCCGCCGTACGTCTGCAGTGTCTCATGCCATCCAAGGGTTGAGGGTATCGGGTCTATCAACAAATTCCCGACTACCCGGTACCCAATCAAGATGGGGTTCACCGGACGCTTACAGCTAACCGGCAGACTTGCGAATGTTAAGCGCTCATTATGGTTACTCGGCAGGCCTTGGCCATGTCTGCTTTTGCCACGCCGCTGTCAAAGGCATCCTTAGTTCGTTGAATGACATCCTTCCGCAGCGACTCATACCGCGCCAGCTCTTCGGACTCCAGCAGTGCCTGCGCAAGCTGCTCAGTCCAGCCTGGGGGCATTGAATCGTCGAGCAGCGCCTCGGGTCTGCCCTTCTTTGAGAAAAAGCTTCTGCCTCACTTGCTTCCACCTCATCCATTGGAATATCCACGGCGGCGTCCGAACAGCCCCAGACTATGCCGGCACATACAAGGGCGCCAATGATTAGAAACGCGGAAACGGATCCTCTAAGCCGAAGTTACAGCGTCAGATGGCCTGAATTCCGCTGGAACTTCGGCCTGAGGGTACTGCCCCCTGATCCCCTACTGATACTCGGCAAATCCGACGCAAAGAAGATGTTTGCGGCGGTAGTGTATCTGATGTATCGTCTGAAGCTGCCGATCAACGCGCAGAAGTCCCGATGCTTGCGGTGTCCGGAGGAATCGTTTGTGTTTCTTGGGTACCGATTTGGACGCAATTACCGCCCGCTGGGTCGGGGGGCTACATTGGCACGCGACCGAGTAAAGCGAGCGTCCAAAACCTATACCGTAAGATCAGCGATCAGACCGCAGCCCGGTACGGGTTGCTCGACATGGAGCAAATGATTGCGTCGCCTGAACCGGATGTTGACTGGTTGGGCAAACTACTTTTACTCCGGTCAAGTCAGCCCGGCCTACAGAGCGATCAATCAGCATACACACAAGCGGCTGCGACGGTGGTTCTATCGAAAGTACAAGATCAAGTCAGGGGGATACGTGCGGCTTCTGGGAAACGCACCCATGGGAGCTGGACTGAGGCCCACCGCGAAAGCGATGGATAGACCACCGGACCCTAAGGGCACCGCGCCACCCCCTGACTCTACGGCAAGAAACGCAGATCGTGCAGCCCTGATTGAACTTGGACGATTCCTTGCCGTAATTCACTTTCCCCTGACCCTGCCGTTACGCCGAGCACTATTGGCAGCGGGTGCTGAGAGACGCCGGCAAGCGGTCCAGAGTCACTCAGTCTAAATAGACTAAGAATTGAAAATGCACTTTAGCCACGTATCCAATCTCTGGGACGACGAAAAAGCCGCTGGACTCAGCGGTGCTGACCGCCTCGTATACCGCTCGAACCTCCTGGGCACAGACTGGCGCATTACCAATACCGGCGGCGGCAACACGTCTTCGAAGCTCACCGAGAAAGATCCTGTGACGGGAAAGGATGTGACGGTGCTATGGGTAAAAGGATCGGGCGGAGATCTGCGGACTGCCAGGCACGAGAATTTTGCGTCACTTTATCTGGATCGTCTCATTGCGCTCCAAAATGTGTACGCTCGGATGGAGAATCGCGGCCCCAAGACCGAGGCAGAAGACGCGATGGTGGGCTATTTCCGACAGTGCACCTTTAACCTCAACCCGCGGGCGCCGTCGATTGACACACCACTTCACGCGTTTGTGCCCCATGCACACATTGACCATACGCATCCCGTAGCGTGCATCGCACTCGCGACTGCAAAAGACGGCCGCCGTCTTACGAAAGAAATCTACGGCGACGACGTTATTTGGGTGGACTGGCAACGCCCGGGATTCGAGCTCGGCTTGTCGCTCGAGGAAGTCTGTCGAACGTATCCAGACGCCCGGGGCGTACTCCTTGGTGGTCACGGGCTGATCAACTGGGCCGACGACGACCGCGAGTGTTACCTGGTCAGCCTCGAGCTGATCGACAAAGCGGCGGAGTTTCTTGCCCGCCACGGTGCGGACGGGTACGATTTCGGAGGTGAGAAGAACTCTATTCTACCCGACGCGGTGCGCGACGAGGTGCTCGTGAATCTGCTGCCATGGCTCAGGGGGCGTGTGAGCCGCACGCGGCGCTTCATCGCGACAGTGGAACAGGACCCGGATATCCTGCGCTTTGTCAATGCCTATGATGCCCCGCGCTTGGCCGAGCTCGGGACATCGTGCCCAGATCACTTCCTACGCACGAAAATCAAGCCCCTTTACGTCGACTGGGATCCGCAGCGCGACGATCTGAAATCGCTTAAGTCCACGATCGACGCCGGCCTTGAGCAATACCGAATGGACTACGTGGCCTACTACGAGGCCCACAAACATCCGGACTCACCCCCGATGCGGGTATCCGACCCGACGGTGATCCTGATTCCGGGGGTAGGGATGATTGCTTGGGGGAAAACGAAGAGCGAGAGCCGCGTCACTGCGGAATTTTATAAGGCTGCCGTCGCCGTAATGAAAGGGGCGGAGGCCGTTTCCTCGTATACCGCGATCAGTCGGCAGGAGGCATTCGACATCGAATACTGGCGACTGGAGGAAGCAAAACTACGTCGCATGCCACCGGAGCAGGAGCTCTCGCGCCGCATAGTGGCCGTAGTCGGAGCTGGCAGCGGGATCGGCAAAGAGGCCGTCGAGCGCGTGCTCGCCGAAGGTGCGGTGGTGGCTGCGCTCGATCTCAGGCCGGAGGCCGTCGAAAACACCGCAGCGGCGATTCAGCAGCGCATTGGCATGGGGATCGGCGTGGCGGGATCAGGAATTTCCGGATGTGGTGACGTCATCGGCGTCGCGTGTGACATTACCAGCCGCGCGTCAATCGCTGAAGCCCTACGTGAGGTTGTCTTCGCGTATGGTGGGCTAGACCACGTCGTCGTGACGGCGGGCCTCTACGTCAGCCCTGACGAAAGTGGTTTCTTACCCGACGCGGCCTGGGAGCGGACGCTCGCCGTCAACGTGACTGGCTCCTACCTCGTTGTCAACGAGGCGGCGCGTATTTGGCAAAAGCAGCAGCTAAGCGCGAGCTGCGTGCTAACATCAAGTGTGAACGCGGTGGTGGCTAAGAAAAAAGGATCGTCCGCTTACGATTCGAGCAAAGCAGCTGTCAACCATCTCGTTCGCTCGCTCGCTGTTGAGCTGGCACCGCTCGTTCGTGTCAACGGCATTGCGCCTGCGACTGTTGTGGAAGGGAGTGCCATGTTTCCGAGGCACCGCGTCATGGCCTCGCTTTCGAAATACGACGTGGTCTACGAAGAGTCGGATTCCACCGAGACACTTCGGAGCCGTCTCGCCGCGTTTTACGCCGAACGGACTCTTCTTAAGTGCCCCATCACGGTGAGGAATCAGGCAGAAGCCGTTTTTTTGCTTCTCTCGGACCGCCTGCCCAATACGACCGGTCAGATTCTCACCGTGGATGGCGGATTGCCGGAAGCGTTTCTTAGGTAGGATAAACAAAAAGGGCCGGCACGCTCTCGACGAACGTACCGGCCCTTCCAGTAGCGGGGGCGGGATTCGAACCCGCGACCTTCGGGTTATGCGTACCAGCTACAGTTTTCACTGCCGGCCAACAGCCGTTTGTGGTCTGGACTTTCTCTTCACCCTCGGCCGAACCGTTAGGGGCCTGCCGTCAAGTCTCTACACCTTCTCCTCGTCGGAGCTTGGCTCGGGATCACCCCGCCAGAGGCTTCCCCGAATTTGACAGGTGTTCACACGCAAGTTTCCTCGGCGCGCAGCCCGTTGCGGACACGATTCCGAACACGGGGGTTAAAGGCGGAATCCCCGGGTCATAGCGAAATGCCCACATTCTCGTGATCATCACTGCAAGGAACACGTTCCGCAGATCGAGCCCGATGAGCTACCAGCTGCTCCACCCCGCGAAGGTGCTCAAATATACGCTGCGATCGTGGAAAGTTCCAAACGCGTCCACCGCCAGGCCGGATTGGATGTTTCTTGAAAGATCAGGCCCGTCATATCATGCAGCTCCGCGTTACGTGGCATAAGCGGCGTTCAGTGACTGGACCTCCCTAAAGAATTCTCGGTGTACCATGGCCACAATTCGCCCCTTCAGGGCTCTTCGTCCGATTCCAGCTCTGTGCGGCGCCGTTGCATCTGTGCCGTATGATGTGGTAAGCGTTCCCGAAGCCCGCGCTTTGGCCGCCGGCAACCCGCACAGCTTTCTGCACGTCGTCCGTCCGGAAATCGATCTCCCCGAAACTACCGGCGAGTACGCAGACGCCGTGTACACGAAGGGGGCCGAGAACCTGCGAAGCTATGCGACGAGCGACCATTCAATACGAGACGTCACTCCCGCGCTGTATATCTATCGTCTTCGGGCATTCGGGCGTGAGCAGACAGGGATATTCGGCTGCATTCCCGTGGCCGATTATGACAGTGGTGGCGTACTGAAGCACGAAAAGACACGCCCTGTAAAAGTCAGAGACCGCGTGCGCCATATCCTTGAACAGGAGGCGCACGCGGAGCCCGTGTTCCTAACCTATCGCGACTCGGCGCACGTTTCGACACTCACCGAGCGTATAAAGCAAAGCGAGCCGCTGTACAATTTCACGGCCGACGACGGGGTCCTTCACACAGTCTGGAAGGTGGACGATCCGGCGCAACTTGTCGCTGCCTTCGTGGACGTACCCGAATTCTATGTTGCCGACGGCCATCATCGCTGCGAGGCGGCGAGCGTGGCTGCTCAATCGCGGCCTGACGCTGCGCAGTTTCCTGCGGTGGTGTTTCCTGTCAGCGAAGTCAACATCCTTCCATACAACCGTTTCGTCAGGCGCAGCCCGCTTGCAGAAAACGAGCTCCTGGGTGCGGTCGCTGCTCGCTGTGAAATCAAAACGGACGTCGAATACTCTGAGCCGGTGGCTAGAGGCTCTGTGTGCATGTACACAGGCGGGAGATGGCATTCGATCACGCTTCCGGCCACAGAGCGGCCCACTGTGGCCGATACGCTTGATATCGCGCGTCTTGCTGAGTTTATCCTCGAGCCGATTTTTCGGATTATGGATCAGCGCCGGGATCCAAACATCGACTTCGTCGGCGGGATCAGGGGTACCAAAGAGCTTGAGCGCCGGGTAGACTTGCTTCCAGGATCAGTAGCTTTTTCGATGGTTGCCACTTCAATGGACGAGCTGATTGCCGTATCGGATGCGCATCTTCTCATGCCGCCTAAGTCAACCTGGTTCGAACCGAAACTGCGCAGTGGCATCCTCGTGCATCCTTTTGACTGATTACGACCGTCATGAAGGTCTTTGTAGCAGATACCTTGCCGGACAGCAGCGTGTCGCTGCTTTCCGGTGCCGGGTACTCCGTCGTGGTTGCTCTTGTGCGCGGCCCAGATCTCCGCGATGCGCTTGAACGCGAAGCGCCGCAGATCCTCGTGGTGCGATCGACAAAGGTGGACCAAACAGCGATCGAGGCCAGTCCGGCGCTCGAGCTCGTTGTACGAGCGGGAGCGGGATTCGATACGATCGATGTTAACAGTGCGTCGCGTCGCGGGATCTTCGTGGCCAACTGCCCGGGCAAAAACGCAGCCGCGGTTTCGGAGCTTACCATTGGTTTCCTTATTGCATTGGACCGCCGCATACCCGACAACGTCCACGCAGCCCGGGGAGGCCGGTGGGACAAGGCGACGTTTGCCAAGGCGCAGGGCCTTAACGGACGTACGCTTGCGGTAATTGGTACGGGCAACATCGGCAGGGCCGTCATTGGACGGGCGAAGGGACTCGGGATGCATGTAGTGGCATGGAGCCGCTCACTGACCGAACAGAGCGCTGACGCCCTGGGCGTACGGCGTGCGGCATCGCCCGAAGAAGCCGCGGGGTCCGCAGATGCGGTGACGCTCCACGTCGCATCCAGTGCCGCCACACGGCATCTGGCCGGTCCGGCGCTCTTCGAGGCCATGAAGCCGGGAAGTCTTTTCGTCAACACGACGCGCAGCGCGGTGGTCGACGAGGCAGCGCTTCGAAAAGCACTTGACCAAAAAGGCATCCGTGCGGGTCTCGACGTATTCGAAGGAGAGCCTCCGTACAAACAAGGGCCGCTCGACTGGTCGCTCGCATCGCATCCTAACGTGTATCTCACGCACCACATTGGCGCATCCACGTCGCAGGCACAAGAGGCGACGGCCACGGAAGCCGCGCGCGTCATCTCTGTGTACGCCGAAACCGGACGTGTGCCCAACTGCGTGAACATTGCCATGCAGACCGCAGCAACGCACCTTCTGACGGTGCGCCATCTCGATCGCGTTGGAGTTCTGGCAGCAGTACTGGACGAAATACGCCAAGCCAACTGGAACGTGCAGGAGATGGAAAATATGGTCTTTGCCGGCAAGGACGGAGCCGCGTGCGCACGCATCTGGTTCGACGGCAAGCCCACCGGTGTCGTGCTGGAGAAAGTCCGGCGGCACGAACATGTCCTTGCCGCCTCGCTAACCAACCTGTAGCCTCGGCTGAAAAATGAATGGAGTCCTCAGCTGCACGAGAGCACACAATTTCTCGGCAGGTCCCGGGACGCTGCCGCAGTCAGTGCTGGACGAAGTCCGTCGCGAACTGCCTTTGTATGGCAGCGTCGGGTCGTCCATAATGGAAATTTCTCATCGCTCGCCGGAATACACGGCTATAGAAGCATCAGCACGTAGCCGGCTCCACACGCTGCTCGGTCTCGGAGATGAATGGCACATCCTGTTCCTTCAGGGCGGTGCCTCGATGCAGTTTTATCAGGTGCCGCTGAATTTTTTGCCGAACGGTGGTGCGGTGGACTACATCGTAACCGGTACGTGGGCCAAGAAAGCACTCAAGGAGGCAGCCCGTGTCGGCGTGGCGCGTGTTGCGGCCTCGTCCGAGAAAGACGCGTTTGCCCACATTCCGACCGACGGCGAACTTGAATTAGATCCCGACGCTGCCTACCTGCACTTTACGTCGAACAATACCGTTTACGGCACGCAGTTCAGAAAAGAACCCGAGTCGCGCACTCCGCTTGTCTGCGATGCTTCGAGTGATTTTCTAAGCCGGAGTATCGACCTCGAGCGCTACGGACTCATCTATGCCGGTGCACAAAAGAACATCGGCCCGGCGGGAGTGACCATTGTTCTTGTGCGCGACGAATTTTTGAGGCGGCGAAACCTTGAGCTGCCCACGATGCTCGATTACGGCACGCATGCTGCAAAGTGTTTCAACACGCCCCCTGTCTTTGCCATCTACGTTGTCGAGAAAGTGTTGGGGTGGCTCGTTGATCTGGGAGGCATCGAGGCAGTCGAAAAAAGAAATCTTGACAAGGCGAAGCACCTCTATACCCGCATTGACTCGTCGGATTTTTATCGGGGTACGGCGCGGGAAGCGTCTCGTTCGCTGATGAACGTAACATTTCGGTTGCCTGAAAAGGACCTTGAAGAGCGGTTCGTGGCTGCGGCGAAGAGCCAAGGGCTCGTGGCACTGAAGGGCCACCGCTCCGTCGGCGGAATCCGGGCGTCAATTTACAACGCTTGTCCGCCGGAGGCGGTCACTGCTCTGGTTGACTTCATGGACGACTTCGAGCGAACGTGCGGATAGTGCCAACCAGCTGCTTCTATCGCGTATATTGTGCGCACTTCATGGGGGACATTGCGCGGGCATGACTGTCGGAATAGTACGTGAGGCTGCCGTCGGCGAACGCCGGGTGGCACTCATCCCCGCGGCATTGGGTCTGCTCCTAAAGGCAGGGCTAGAGATCCTGGTGGAATCAGGTGCCGGCGAAGGGGCATTCCACACCGACGCACACTACAAGGAGAAAGGCGCTCGGATTGTCGCTCGCGATGCGGCCTGGGGGGCAGACATTGTCACTGTCGTCAATCCGCCACGCGAAAAAGAGATGGCGCTCCTCAAAAGCGGCAGCGTGCTGATCGGATTTCTCAAGCCACTCGACGCCCCGGAGATAGCTGTGCGTCTCGCCGACCGTGGCGTGACGGCGCTTGCGATGGAGCTTGTACCTCGCATTTCGCGGGCGCAGAAAATGGATGCGCTGTCGGCCATGGCGTCAGTGGCGGGCTACCGTGCAGCCATCAAAGGTGCCGAGCTGCTGCCAAAATTCTTTCCGCTACTTACAACCGCTGCCGGGACTGTCCGTCCGGCCAACGTCCTTATACTCGGAGCGGGTGTGGCCGGACTGCAGGCCATTGCGACGGCGCGCCGCTTGGGAGCACGCGTCTGGGGCTACGACATTCGCGACACAGCGCGCGACGAAGTGCGGAGTTTGGGGGCGCAGTTTGTGGAACTCGACCTTGAGATCTCAGACGTCGAAGACGCGGGCGGCTATGCGAAGGCGCTTAAGGAGGAAAAAGTCCGCCGCCAGACGGAGCTGTTGGTGCCGCACATTGCGCGTGCTGACGTCGTCATTACCACGGCGCAGATTCCGGGCAAGAAAGCCCCACTTCTGATTACCGAAGGAGCTGTCTTAGCCATGCGGCCGGGCTCGGTGATCATCGATCTGGCAGGTGGCAACTGTGCGCTGACGGTGCCGGGAAAAACCGTGGTAAAAAATGGCGTACAGATTCTCGGTCTGCTCGATCTGGCTGCCACTATGCCGATCCACTCGAGTCAGCTCTATGCGCGAACCGTCGCCGCGATGATCGAGGCGTTTATGCACAACGGCCGTTATACACCGGACTTCGATGACGCCGTGTTCAAGGGCGCCTGTGTGACACATGGTGGGCGTGTCGTGCACGAACGCCTCATTGCCCGAAACGTCTGAGGGACTTTCGCCAATGCTCGAAAACCTGACGTATTTCGTTCTTGCCGCATTCGTCGGCCGGGAGGTGATCAGCAAAGTGCCGCAAACGCTGCATACGCCGCTCATGTCCGGATCCAACGCCATTAGCGGTATCACCATCGTCGGCGCACTCTTCGCTGCCGGCATGGTCGGGGGTGTGTGGGCGAAGTGGCTCGGTGTAGGCGCACTCATTGCGGCAACGATCAACGTAGTGGGAGGCTTTTTGGTGACTGATCGCATGCTGCAGATGTTCAGGAAGAAGCCTACGGTCCGGAAGAGGGATTAGACTGCAGAAAACGTCAATGGCTGGTACACTCATCAATCTTGCTTATCTGCTATCGGCCGCACTGTTCATTATCGGTCTCAAGCAGCTGCAGTCACCTGCGACTGCTCGCAGGGGCAATCAACTGGCGGCACTCGGAATGTTTGTCGCCGTCGTCGCGACGCTTTTCCTGCAAAACATCCTTACACCGGGGGAGATGATCGGCGGTCTCGCCGTCGGCGGACTGGCGGGCGTGATCCTTGCCCACAGGGTTCAGATGACGTCGATGCCGGAGCTGGTCGCGGCGTTCAACGGCTTCGGTGGTCTCGCTTCGGCGCTTGTGGCAGCTGCGGAAGTTGCACGCTTCATTCGCGTGGAGGAACAGGCAGGCAGCGTTACCATGCTCACAATTCTGCTCAGCGTCCTCATCGGCATGGTGACATTTTCAGGCAGTTTCTTGGCCATGGGCAAATTGAGCGGCAAGGTCTCCGGCAATCCTGTGACGTTTCCGGGCCGCTCGGTCGTGTGCGCGGTTGTGGCGCTCGGAGGGCTGGCCGCGATGGGCTGGGCCCTGTGGGGAGTCGGAGCGTTCCCTGCCGTTTCTCAACCGGTGACCGCGGGTGTTGCAGCCCTTTCGGCGGCTGCATTCCTTCTCGGCATATTTCTCGTTATCCCGATCGGCGGTGCTGACATGCCGGTCGTCGTCGCACTTCTTAATTCGCTTTCGGGACTCGCTGCTGCCTCTACGGGTTTCGTATTGGAGAATACCGCACTCATCGTAAGCGGCGCCCTTGTGGGTGCCTCCGGTTTAATCCTCACGAATATTATGTGCGTGGCGATGAACCGATCGCTGATCAATGTTCTGCTCGGCGGCTTCGGTCAGGAGACAGACACGGCGTCCGTGGGGACGGCAGTATCGCGCGGAAATGACGTGAC
The DNA here is from genome assembly GCA_012267425.1 of Rhodothermales bacterium. Taxonomy (GTDB): domain Bacteria; phylum Bacteroidota; class Rhodothermia; order Rhodothermales; family Bin80; genus Plut-88865. The sequence continues at coordinate 14,142 of JAAXGO010000234.1, read as the reverse complement.
GGCAACTTCACCCGCCGACACGGCCATTTTGCTCACGTACGCTGAACGTGTGATAATCGTGCCGGGCTATGGATTGGCGGTCGCGCAGGCGCAGCATCAGGTACGGGAGCTGGCCGATTTGTTGCAGGAGCGTGGCGTGGAGGTTAAATACGCCATTCATCCCGTTGCGGGTCGCATGCCGGGGCACATGAACGTGCTCTTGGCAGAAGCAAACGTGCCGTACGATCAGCTCTTCGAGATGGACGACGTCAATCACGAGTTCGACACGACGGACGTATCACTGGTCATCGGGGCAAACGACGTCGTCAACCCCGCTGCGCGGCACGACGAGGCGAGCCCCATTTATGGCATGCCCATTCTCAACGCGGATCGCAGCCGCACCACGATCGTCCTCAAGCGGAGCATGCGTCCCGGGTATTCCGGCATTCAAAACGAGTTGTTTTTTGCCGCTAACACGCGCATGCTGTTCGGCGACGCCAAGGAGTCGGTGACGAAGCTCATCAGCGAGGTCAAGGAGGCCTAGAAAATCCGGAACAGGCAGCCCAACTCACGGAATTGCTTTGTGTGCGGTCGCAGCAACCCACGTGGTCTGTATATGACGTTCTGGGACAATGGCGACGACGAAGTGTATGCCGAGTATACGATTCCGTCGGATTATGAGGGCTATCCGGGTATCGTACACGGCGGCGTGCAAGCTGCCATTCTTGACGAAATCGTAGGCCGCGTTTCGCTCGTCGAGAATTTTCACCACTTCATGATGTCCGTGCGTCTCGACGTAAAATTCCGTCTGTCCGTTCCCATCAATGAGCCGCTGCGTTTCTTGGGCCGGCGGATCACGCTGAGCAGCCGCCGTGGGCGTGCTGAGGGTCACATCTATTTGCCGGACGGACGCCTTGCGACCGAGGCCTCAATGACGCTTGTACGCGTACCCGAGCGGCTGCTCGGGTCCAACGTTGACTGCCTTCAATGGCGTGTGGACGAGTAGCACCGTCTACGACAGGCATTCTTCCAAGACGGGTCGCAGCACCGCCCACACCGTTTCTGCTACGATTTCGTGCCCTGCGGCCGTCGGGTGGATTCCGTCGGCAAGGTTGAGCTCCGGCTTGCCGGCGACACCGTCCAACAGGAAGGGAATGAGCCGGGTGCCACTTGATTGGGCGACTTCCGGGTAGATCGCCCGAAATTTTTCCGCATACACTTCGCCCATGTTGGGAGGCACCTGCATCCCGGCCAGGATAATGGCTATGTCCGCATAGCGAGCACGTGACGCACGGATGATCTGCTCGAGGTTGTTTTTAGTAACCTCGGGCGCTATTCCTCGTAACCCGTCGTTACCTCCCAGCTCGAGAACGAGAACATCCAAAGAATCTCTCAGCAGCCAGTCGATGCGGCTCAACCCTCCCGCCGTCGTTTCGCCGCTTACGCCCGCATTGACGACGGTTACCGGCCAGTCAAGGGAATCGACTTTTCGCTGCACGAGCGCCGGAAACGCAAGCGACGGGTCAAGCCCGTATCCCGACGACAGGCTGTTGCCGAGAAACACCACGCGTAGCCGCCACTTCTTGCTCTCAGACGATTCAATTGCAGCGACCTCTTGCCCGCCCGCCTCGGGAGTAGCCTTTGGCGCTTGGCGGCACGCGGCCACCTGCAGAACACAGACTGCCAGCGCCGGGTATAGCAGGCTTCGCATTACGACACTGCACGCATGACGATTCTCAACGTCAAAGGCCTAACGAAGACGTATAACAGTGGGTCCCGGAGTTTGACCGTGTTGCACGAGGTCTCGTTTTCGGTCGCCGACGGAGAATCTCTCGCCATCGTCGGTCCTTCGGGGAGTGGTAAGACAACGCTGCTTGGGTTGTGTGCGGGTCTCGACACACCGAGCTGCGGCACGATCGAACTTTGCGGCGCAGATGTCGGATCGTTGACGGAAGACGAGCGCGCAGCGCTCCGCAATCGACACGTCGGCTTCGTGTTCCAGACGTTTCAACTCATTCCCACGCTGACGGCCCTAGAAAACGTCATGGTGCCTGCGGAGCTGCGCGGAGATTCCGGTGCACGGGCAAGGGCGGAGGACCTTCTCTCGCAGGTGGGTCTCGCAGACCGTCTGACTCACTATCCGGCCCAGCTCTCCGGCGGTGAGCAGCAGCGTGTAGGCCTGGCGCGTGCCTTTACGAACCGTCCCACGATTCTCTTTGCTGACGAGCCGACAGGCAACCTTGACACCGACACCGGCGACGTCATACAGCGACTGATCATGGATCTAAACCGCAGTGCGGGAACGACACTGGTGATGGTGACGCACGACCACGGTCTCGCCGATCGCGCCGATCGCATTCTGCATCTCAGGGCGGGAGAATTCGTCTCCCGTGCCCGCCCCGTGTCGACGCCGGTGTAAGGGAGCCCATGTTTGATCCGTGGATCTGGAAGATGGCGTGGCGCGACAGCCGGGGAAGCCGTCGTCGTCTGCTCCTTTTCTTGTCGTCGATAGTGGTTGGTGTCGCGGCATTGGTGGCTATCAATTCCTTCGGCTACAATCTGCAGCGGGCCGTCGAGGAGGAGTCCCGGACACTGTTGGGCGCAGACATGAGCCTCGAAAGCGACGAGCCATTCAAGCCGGAAACCGAGGCGCTCATCGATTCGCTCGGAGGAGAGCAGGCGCGCATCGTCTCATTCGCGTCAATGGCGTTTTTCCCGGAAACACGCCGAACTCGTCTCGTGACCGTCCGGGCACTGAAGGGAGCATTTCCGTTCTACGGCGAGGTGGGTACTGAGCCGCCTCGAGCCGCCCGCACATATTTGCGTGACGGTCATGCGCTGGTGGACGGCGCGCTCATGAAGGAATTCGGCGCCCAACCGGGCGATACGGTTCGCATTGGACGATTCAGTTACAGGATCGCCGGCAGACTCGTCAAGACGCCTCGCGAGTCGGCAGCGGCAATGATTTTCAGCCCGCGTGTGTACATCCCTCTCGCGCGTCTCGACACGTCACTCGTCGGATTCGGAAGCCGCGCCGAGTACGAGGTGTATTTCAGATTTGAGCCGGAACGTGGAGTGGATCCAGAGGCACTGCGAGAAGAGCTCAGACCTCATCGTGACAAATACGATCTAGGAATGGACACCGTCGCTGAAGCGACCGACGAGTGGGGTGAAGCATTGCGGTACCTCCAGAGCTTTCTCGGTCTCGTTGGCTTCATCGCGCTTCTTCTCGGCGGTCTGGGTGTCGGAAGTGCTGTACTTGTCTACGTGAAACGGCGGCTTTCCACCGTTGCCGTTCTCCGCTGTCTTGGTGCCTCGGCAGGCCGTACGTTTCGGGTCTATCTCGCGCAGGCACTCGTCATGGGCGTGATCGGTGGCGCCGCAGGATGTGCCCTAGGAATAGGGGTGCAGTATCTCCTGCCGGGCGTCGTAGGGGATTTTCTGCCCATTGAAGTCGACGTGCGTCCCTCGCCTATCGCACTTCCCCTGGGATTCGGACTTGGAGTGGGCGCGACGGTTCTCTTCGGGCTGTTACCCCTCATGACCGTACGGACCGTGTCACCGCTGAGTGCGATACGGTCAGCGTTTGAAACATCGCGCCCTGCGCGTGATGTCCGGCGGATATTGGTCTATGTCCTCATGGCCGTGGCGTTGTGCTTCTATGCGACAATGCAGGCGCAGAGCGTCCTTGTCGGGCTTGCCTACGCAGCAGGAATCGTCGTGGTCTTTGGTGCGCTTGCACTTGTCGCGAAGGGTCTCATGGGCGCCGCACGCGCGTACTTTCCACACCATTGGTCGTACCCGTGGAGGCAGGGTCTGGCCAACCTGTACCGGCCCAACAATCAGACGCTCCTCATGCTCTTGGCGGTTGGCCTGAGCACCTTCCTCATCATGGTGCTGGCGCTCGTGGAAGGTATGCTCGTTGCACGGATCTCTGCTTCAAGCGGAGAGGACCGCCCAGATATGATCCTCTTCGACGTACAGCCGTCGCAGCTGGCCCCGCTTTCGGAGCTCATAGAAACGAAGGGATTGCCGGTTGTGGACACCTCACCCATCGTGTCGATGCGCATTCACGCTGTCGGGAACACCTTAATCGACTCTCTGCGGGCAGACTCTACACAGCGAGTGACGTGGGCGCACACGCGCGCATATCGCTCGACGTACCGGGATCGGATTACCGATGCGGAGCGGGTCGTTTCGGGAAAATTCGAGGGCACTTGGGCTGGCGACGGAGAAATCGTCCCCGTGTCTGTGGAAGAAGAACTGGCTCGCAACGACCTTCACGTTGATATCGGAGACACGATCATATTCGACGTGCAGGGATCCCTCGTGCCAACACGCATTGCAAGCGTCCGCCGCGTGGACTGGCAGCGAATGCGGACGAATTTCTTTTTCGTGTTCCCGACCGGAGTGCTGGAAAAAGCACCACAAAATCACGTCATCATGACGCGGACGGTCACGGACGAGGCGCTTGTCGATCTGCAGGCGGCGGTTTTTACTGCCTTTCCGAATGTGTCGGCCATTAGCCTGTCGCTCATCTTGGCGGTTTTCGACGATCTCTTCGGCAAAATCGAGTCCGTGATTCGCTTCATGGCGCTGTTCAGTATACTTACGGGTATTCTGGTGCTTGTCGGTGCGGTGATGATCGGCAAGTATCAGCGCATAGCCGAAAGTGTGCTGCTCAAGACGCTTGGAGCCTCACACAGGCAGGTTCTTGCCATCACGATCATCGAGTACCTGTTTCTGGGTTTATTGGCTACGTTGACGGGGCTTGCCCTGGCGTACGTCGCCGGATGGGCACTAGCCCAGTTTGTATTCGAGGTGCGTATGGTCGCGGCTCTTCAGGCCCTTCTTGTCACGTTTGTGGCCACGACTGCGCTGATAATGGCCATCGGCCTGTTCAACAGCCGTGACATTTACGAGCGCCCCGCTCTGGAAGTACTCCGCGTGGAGGACTAAGCAGCATGTCGTATCGAGATACGCAAAGCCGAGTCGCCGAACAACTCGGCACGGTGCGCTCGCGCATTGAAAGATCCTGCCGGCGCGCCTTTCGGAGAGTAGACGAGGTCTCGATTATTGGAGTCACTAAAACATGGCCTCTGGACATCGTCCGTGCGGCTATAGCGGCTGGAATACACGACATCGGAGAAAACCGGGCGCAGGAACTCGCCAAGAAAGCCGAGGAACTGCCTGCCGGTGTCCACCGGTGGCACATGATCGGCCATCTTCAGCGTAACAAGGCGAAGGTGGTCGTACGGCATGCTGCGTCGTTCCATGCGCTGGACAGCGTCCGGTTGGCACGCGCGCTTGACCGTCACGCCTCCGAAGCGGGGCGTGTACTCGACTGCTTCGTGCAAGTCAACGTCTCCAGTGAAACGACCAAGTTCGGATTTGACCCACACGAGGTTCCGCGCGCCTTGGACGAACTCGCCGCATTCGACTCCATTCGTGTCGTTGGCCTTATGACGCTTGCCGCGCCTGTCGAGGATCCGGAAGACGTACGGCCTCAATTCAGCCTCTTGCGTAGACTGTCCGAGTCGCTGCCGGATGCGCAGTTGTCCATGGGAATGAGCGGCGACTTCGAGGTGGCCGTCGAGGAAGGTGCTACGCATGTTCGACTCGGATCCGTACTTTTCGGACGCAGGCGATCCAGAACATAACAGACGAACCAGCATGACAACACACCGAATTCCAAGCGCTGCAACGCAGCTCGCCGAAATAAAGGCCGCAATTGACGCCGTGCGCGGCGTAACAAACAGAAAGCCACGCATCGGAGTCATCCTTGGCACGGGATTGGGGGGGCTCGCAGACGCGATGGATGTTCAGTGCGCAATTCGCTACGACGATCTTCCGCATTTTCCGATTTCAACCGTTGAGTCGCACCATGGGCAGCTGCTATTCGGCAAGCTGAATGGAAGCGAAGTCGTTGCGATGCAGGGGCGATTTCATCTCTACGAGGGATATTCCGCGCGGGAAGTGACTATTCCGGTGCGGGTTCTTGCAGGGTTGGGCGTCGATACACTCCTGATTTCCAACGCCTGCGGTGGCATGCATCCACTGCACCGGCGTGGTGATCTCATGCTCATTACAGATCATATAAACCTTCAGGGTGCCAATCCCCTTGTGGGCCCAAACGTCGAGGAATGGGGTCCGCGTTTCCCGGATATGAGCGAGCCCTACGACACGGGTCTCCGTGAGCTGGCAGAACTGAAGGCTCTCGAGCTCGGGATCAAGATGCATCAAGGCGTGTACGTCGCCGTGCTTGGTCCCTGCCTTGAAACGAAAGCGGAGTACAGATTTCTGCGTTCGATCGGTGCAGATGTCGTGGGTATGAGCACGGTCCCCGAAGTGACCGTTGCGCGGCACATGAACCTGCGCGTGCTGGCAATTTCCGTGATCACGGACGAGTGCTTTCCGGATGCACTCGAGCCCGTGGAATTACCACAGATTCTTGAGGCGGCGGCAATGGCCGAACCAAAGCTCACCGCCGTGATGTCGGCCGTCGTGGAGGCTCTCGGGGCCATGTAGCTCCGAACAAGAGAGGCGCCAATTCGTTGGCCGCTTTTTCCGTTCGGCACACCCACACATGCATCGATTCGAGGCCGTCCGACGCTCCGATCCGCCGGAAGTGGAGCGGGAAATTCTCGCCTGGTGGGGTGAGGCCGACATTTTTCGGAAGAGCATCGCGCGCAGGGAGAGCGCGCCGCCCTTCACCTTCTACGAAGGTCCTCCGACTGCGAACGGCAGGCCGGGCATTCACCACGTCATCGCCCGGACGATCAAGGATGTATTCTGCCGCTATTACACCATGAGAGGCTACCGCGTCGAGCGGAAGGCTGGATGGGACACACACGGTCTTCCGGTGGAGATCGAGGTAGAAAAGACGCTGGGTCTGGACGGGCGCGAAGAGATCCTCGAATACGGGATGGAGCGTTTCAACGCCGTGTGCCGCAAGAGCGTCCTCGAATACAAGGGGGAATGGGACGAGCTTACACGCCGGATGGGTTACTGGGTGGACCTTCATGACCCATACATCACTTTCGACAATGACTATATCGAAAGTGTCTGGTGGCTGCTCAAACAAATCCATACCAAGGGCCTTCTTTATAGGGGCTACAAGATCCAGTGGTACAGCCCCGGCTCGGGCACAGTATTATCGTCACACGAAGTGAGCCTGGGTTACCGTGAGGTTCAGGATCCGAGCGTTTATGTACGCTTCCAGACGGGGCAGAACACGGCGTTCTTGGCCTGGACCACAACGCCGTGGACACTTATCTCGAATGCGGCGCTTGCCGTAGGGCCGAGCGTCGAGTACTCCCGTGTTCGTTTGGCTGACGATTCAGAGCTTATCCTGGCAACGGCTCGCCTCGAAGTCCTCGCCCAAGAGTACGAGGTGCTCGAAACCGTGCGCGGAAGCGACCTGGTAGGAAGACGCTACGAGCCGCTTTTTGATTATTTCCTGCGAGAAGGGCTCGACGCGTGGCGCGTGGTCGCAGCGGATTTCGTGTCGACGGACGATGGAACCGGAATTGTTCATTTGGCTCCGGCCTTCGGCGTCGATGACTACGCGGTCGGGCAGCGCGAAAAGCTACCAGTCATCAATCCGATTGACGACCGTGGGTATTTCACCGAGCGGGCGCCGCTCGTTGCGGGACTATGGTTCAAAGAGGCGGACAAGAAGATTGTGCGTGACCTGCGCGTGCGGGGGCTTTTGTACCGGCACGAGACCTATCTCCACAATTATCCGCACGACTGGAGAAAGGGCACGCCGCTGATGAGCTATCCCGTAGAGAGCTGGTTCATTCGCACGACAGCAATAAAGGATCGCCTTGTCGCTCTCAACGACACGATCAACTGGCAGCCACAATCCATCGGGAAGGGACGGTTCGGGCAGTGGCTCGAAAACAACGTGGACTGGGCGCTCAGTCGCCGCCGGTTCTGGGGCACGCCGCTCCCCGTCTGGCAATCCGACCAGGATCCATCATACGTAGAGGTTATTGGCTCGATAGCCGAACTGCGTGAAAAATGCGGCGACCAGCTCCCGGAAAGCGAAAAGGACCTAGATCTCCACCGTCCATTCGTAGACTGTTTGACGTGGCCTGCGCCGGACGGCGGTACCATGCGGCGCGTGCCTGAGACGATTGACGTCTGGTTCGATTCGGGCGCCATGCCTTTTGCCCAATGGCACTATCCATTCGAGAACCGGGATGCCTTCGAGCGGAGCTTTCCCGCGGACTTCATCGCCGAAGGAGTCGATCAAACGCGCGGATGGTTCTACACGCTTCATGCGATTGCAGCTTTGGTCACCGACGGCGTGGCGTTCCGCAATTGCGTGGTCAACGGATTCGTTCTGGACGTAAAGGGCGAGAAGATGTCGAAGACTAAGGGCAACGCTGTTGAGCCGTTCGCCGTCATCGACACGTACGGGGCAGACAGCGTGCGATGGTACCTGATGAGCAATTCGCCGCCTTGGGAGGATCTCAGGTTTTCCGTGCACGGTATTCAGGAGGTGCGGCGGAAGCTCTTTTCGACGCTCACGAACGTCTATGGCTTCTTTGCCACGTATGCAAACATAGACGGCTTTACAGGCGCTGAAAGCGGTGTGTCGCTTACGTGCCGCCCTGAACTCGATTGCTGGATTACGAGCCGTCTGCATACGATGATAAACAGCGTGGACGCCGCATATGCCGCTTATCATCCCACGCGTGCTGCCCGTCCCATCGAGCGATTCGTCGAGGAGCTCTCCAACTGGTATGTTCGTCGTTCGCGTCGTCGGTTCTGGTCCGCCAAGACGTCATCGGAACACGGAGATGCTGCCCACAAGTGGGCCGCCTATCAAACCGTGTACGAGTGCCTGGTAACGGTTGCGAAGGTAATGGCGCCACTTGCTCCCTTCTATGCGGAGTGGCTCTTTAAAAAACTTCACAGCACGTGCGGTGCTGAATCGGTGCATCTGGCTGCGTTTCCGACGGCTGATCCCGCCGCAATAGACCGGGATCTTGAATGCCGCATGCAACTTGCTCGTGACGTGGTGGCCATTACGCTCGGACTGCGCAACCGGGCGGGGATCAATATCCGGCAGCCGCTGTCTCGGATCTTGGTCGTTTCCGGCGGCCGCGCGCATGAAGCGGATCTCGAACGTGTCAAGGCAATCATCCTGAGTGAGGTCAACGTCAAGGCCATCGAGTACACCGACGGCTCCGGGCACGTGGTGCGGCGTTCGGCTCGGCCCAATTTCCGCAAGCTCGGAAAACGGCTTGGCAGGCTCATGCGCAGCGTAAAAAAGGCGGTCGAAGAGTTCGACGACGAAGCTCTGGCTACATACGAGCACACCGCTGCGATCGACATAGACGTCGACGGAACGACAGTTCGCCTTACAGAGGACGATATTGAGATCGTAACAGAAGGCATTGAAGGATGGCTCGTCGCGCAGGATAAGGGCGTGACCGTCGCTCTGGACACCGGGCTCACGGATAAACTCGTTCGCGAAGGATCAGCGCGGGAGCTCATTAACCGGCTGCAGAAGATGCGCAAGCAAGCAGGATTTGAGGTTGTTGACCGAATCGATGTGGAATACCAGGCGACGGGTGAGCTTGCCCAGGCCATCGAGAGCCACCGAGAGTGGATCGGGAACGAGACACTTGCGCTGAGGTTTACACATGCTTCAGTGCCATATGGCGAACTCGTAAGCACATTTGCGATCGGACGGGAATCCGTAACTCTGGGCATTCGCCGCAAACGTGACTAGAGAGTTGCCCCGGATGCTCGCCACACATGGGATAAGTTTCAATCGTAACCACCGGCGTAATGGCGGCGAAAAGAATACCAGCCCCGAACAAGAACGTGGGGACGCATGGCGGTCGAGTGTCCACGCCGTTCAATGACCAGGAGCTCGAGCATTTCAAGGGGCTTATCCTGGAAAAACGACGCAGCGCCCTGGAGGACATTGACAGGATGCACCACCAGATCAGGGACTCGCGGGAGCAGGCTGAGAATGATTCGGCCTACAGCTATCACATGGCCGACGCGGGGACAGATGCCATGGAGCGCGAGAAACTGTACCTCATGTTGGCCCGGCAGCAGAAATTCGTCGGATATTTAGACCGAGCACTGCAGCGCATCGAAAACAGGACGTACGGAATCTGCAAGGTGACGGGGAATGCCATTGCCAAAGCACGTCTGGAAGCCGTACCGCATACTGAGATCTCCTACACGGCGAAGCTGAAGCAGAAACGATAGCGTAACCGAACGAAGGGTCGTTATATGCGGCTGGTGTGGCTTGCGGTGGGTGTGCTGGTGCTGGATCAGGCGACGAAGATTGCCGTCCGACTGAACATGGGAGTGAACCCGAGGTGGTCGGTCTCGCTCATTGGTGACTGGCTCAAGCTGACGTATACGGAAAATCCCGGCATGGCCTTCGGGATTACGTTTGGCCCCGAGGGATTGATCACCGGGTTTGCGATCGTGGCTACGATCCTGATCGTCGTGTATGCTGTTCGTATCCGGACTGGCTATTTGCCCTACCGTGTCAGTCTGGCTGTCATACTTGGTGGCGCCGTGGGCAACATTATTGACCGCCTCTTTTACGGCGTAGCTTTCGGCTACGGCGGGTTTTTCAAGGGCAGGGTGGTCGATTTTATTCACGTTGACATCTGGCGTGGTTTTGTGCCTGACGGCGTTCCGCTGCTAGGTAACTCCTACCTCGCACTGTTTCCGATCTTCAACATCGCCGACATCGCCATCGTCGGTGGTGTGGTTGGCATCCTGGTCTTTCAGAAGCAATTCCACCGACAGCTTGCGGATTGCGAGCCCGCAGTTTCTGATCCTCCCGGCGCCGACACTGTCCGGGCAGCCCCTGCGACCCGGCAAGGGTGACGGACCAGCATTTTGGACTGGACACGATTGGAATGTTGCCGCATGGTGTGAAGCAGCAGTCGAACTCAGTCGTAAGGCGTAAGCCATTGCGCCTCATCAGACCCCTAGCCAGGATCGGCAGTGACTTACCCGGTACATCCAAGTTGTTGCACAGCAACATAGAGTGGCAGTGCCTCCTGATTCCTAGCCTAGCGTCATTGCATGGGCGGGGCCAGTGCAAGTCGTTGGGTAAGGGGCCAACCATTGGATCGGCTACGAAGTATCAGGCAACGCAGCTGGCAACGTTTGGCGGCCACAAGTCCTGCCGAGAGAGGATTTCGGCGACGACGCATGTCCGACAGCTCATTGCCGCAGCCGGTCGATGACTAATGCCATGGCCACCAAGTCAATCGAAGTAGTATACAATCTAGCTTTGGCCGACCTCTTAAACCGGGAAGGGCTGAGCGCAGAAGGAGAGCAACCGCTGACGCACGGAGAAACACGTGGGCGGGCGGACGTGCTACTTGATTTTGACGAATATGTCGTTGCCATCGAAGCTGAATTCGGTCGGCCCGCCAAGCGGGACGCCGAAAAGCGATTTCCTGATGACGGTCCTGCGCGGGTCAATGGATTACCCCTTCGGCTCGTTATTGCGCTTGGTTATCCCCATCGCCTTAGGAACCTCCCGCCCAGAAAGAGCCGCGAAAACCTTTCCGCTTGCACGGATCTTCTAATAGCCTATCGGTACTACGGTGAGGAGTGGACCCCTGAGCAGACGGGCTCGGTAGCCGATCTGGCTGAGACCATTCGTACCTATTGGGTGAGGAGCGACAGTGGCGTCAGTATTGGGGCAATCGTCGACAGGGTGTCTCTCGCCATTACGCAGGCCGCAGAAGCACTGGAGAGGACGGGTGCGGCGAAATACGAGGAAGTGGATGCATCTGCTACGAAGGCCTTGATCTGGTTCAATGCACTGCTTTTTCAGGAGTTGCTGGCGCGGCATCTTGAGCCGTCGCTGCTCCCTCCGAAGCACAGGGATAAGCGCATTTTTCGCCCTAGCATAAACGAAGGGCCGTCTCACTTGATCGAACAGTGGACGCACATACTCGGCATCAATTGGTGGCCCATCTTTGATATAGCATTGGAGTCGTTGGAGGCGACGCCTTCGTACGCAGCAAGGGTCGGATCCAATTTATTGAAGAAGGAAGCTGCTCTTGTCGCGGAATCCGGCATAATTCGTCGCCACGACGTCACGGGGAGGATCTTCCATCGGCTGTTGGACACGCGTAAGTTTCTCGCTACGAACTACACAACCATTTCTGCGGCGATACTACTGGCCGGACTGGCCTTTGACGACCGCGAATGGGACCGCGCGAAATTCGCAGACCCCGAAAGCATCGAAAAACTGAGGATCGTCGATCCCGCATGCGGCAGCGGAACGCTGCTCATGGCTGCAGCACAGGAAATTACCAAGCGGGCCCGGAGGACATGCCCGGAGAAGAAAAGCGAAGTAACGAGGGCAATCTTCGAACACGCACTCTATGGGTATGATGTAGTACCTGCAGCAATCCACTTGGCGGCGTCCGTGCTCTGCATGACTGAACCGACGCAGATCATACGGGTCATGAACTTGTGGCGATTAAAGCACGACGTTGTTGACGGAATGCCACGAATGGGGAGTCTAGATTTCCTTAGTCGCTCTCCGGCAGGGGGCCGTGCGTTGCCAACGGACCTTTTCGAGGAGGCGGAGACAGGAGTATCCGGTCATCGAGTCATGGGCACCGGCGAGCGCTCGGAGGCAAACGTAGAGTTTCCGGTGGACTGCGACCTGATGATCGCGAATCCGCCGTACACCAGAGCAGGTGGGCCGGGCAATGCTGACAACACTGAATGGAATCCAATCTTTGGATCCCTATTGGACGCCGCGGACTCAAGCACAATGCAGGACGCACTGGCTAACACTCTTGCCGGCACACCGGCCTCGATGAAGGCTGGCTTGGGGTCTGCATTTGTGGTGCTGGCGAATGAAAATCTCGGTCGGGGAGGCCGGCTGGCATTTGTGTTGCCCAACACCGCGCTGACGGGAAGCGAGTGGGCCGGGATCCGAAGATTACTCCGACAGAATTTTAGGATTGATTGGATCGTCGTTAGCCACGATCCGCGACAGCGAAGCAAGACAAAGGCAATGCCCGGCAGGGTTTGGACATCGTTCTCGGAATCAACCGCGATTGCGGAAATGCTCATTGTTGCTACCAAGGACCTTGCAGTATCAGAGAGCAATTTAGTACGCTTCGTCAACTTAGCGCATAATCCGACGGAGCCCATCCAGGCACTCACTCTGACGAGAAAGCTGCTGTCGGTTGAGCGTCCGGCTATTCCCCATGAGGCCCTGCCGATAGACACGACGGGAAATATGTTCTGGGGTAACCTGGTTCACGTGCCTCAAAGAGAATTGACGGACGGCGCTTGGGAATATGCGTCGTTTCTCCAACCTGATCTAGTTCGTGAAGGGTATCAAATTAGGACGCAAACAGGCCCTTATGCTGCATTACCGATTGCAGTCCTGTCGGACGTGGTGGAGCTTGGCCCGTATCACTTGAATGTGCGGGGTAGCAGGCAAGGATTGTTTCGTGCGACAAAGACTTTCAGTCCTCTGCATGCGGGCATTCCTGCCCTTTGGCATCACATATCCACTCGAACGACGTGTCTTGAGACGGGTGCGAACGCTCTGCTTACGCCGCGCAAGGACAAAAGCGAAAAGGAGCAGAAAGAGATGCTTGAACGTAGTGCCCGCTTACAGATGTCGCTGGATGCGCGGAGTACATCCAAGCGGGTGGTTTCGTGTCTTACGACAACGCCGATGCTCGGTATCAGGTCGTGGATAACGCTCAAGGTGCGTATACCGGCGCCGGGGAAAGAGGAGGCACTGTGCTTATGGTTAAATTCTGCCTTGGGGCTCGTCGTTCGCATCCTGCACGCAAACCAACCGTATTTGGGGAGATCCTCTCTAACGCATACGTCGTCGCGAACGCTGCCTGTGCTCGACATCGATTCACTGTCGCCGGATCGATTGATGGCAGCAGCTGGCATCTTCGCCGATTTGAAGAGAAGACCGTTCAAGCGCCTGTTCAAGATGCATGAGGATCCCGTACGGCAGGAGCTTAACGATAGCTTTTGCAAAGACGTGTTGGGAATTGACCCGGCGAAAGCACGCCGTCTGGCGGCTATGTTGGTTCTCGAGCCGACTATTAATCCGAACTTCGACAGCTGAAGAGATGATAAGTACCTGTGATGCTGTGATATAGGCGG
>JAAXGO010000233.1 GCA_012267425.1 Rhodothermales bacterium | reverse complement strand
CGAGCAAGTCTGCCAGACGTTGAATGGCGGTACGCCCGCCAACCCCGGCGACCTCGCGGCTCTCCTGATGCACCGGCTGCGCGAACTCGCCGACCAGATACGACACGGCAATACCGACGCCTGGAGTCAGTACTGGAACGAACCGCACGGACAGATTCCCACTCCGAAGCACGAAGACCGCTGCCGTAAGGCGCTGCTTTCGGATCTGCAACGGCGCCTCCCGCAAGGAGTCGATGCCCAACCCGAACGGCAGTACGCTAACGATAAGCGAGCCGATATACGCGTTTCATACGAGAATTTTCAGGTGCCGGTAGAAATCAAGAAGAGCATGCACCGCGATTTATGGAGCGCATGTAAGAACCAACTGATCAAGCTGTACACGAGTGCCCCAGATACAGACGGCTACGGCATCTACTTGGTGTTCTGGTTCGGCAAGGAACACACCCAAGCATCTGAGGAAGGCCGCCCTGCTAACCCCGAAAAGCTGAAAAAGCGGCTGGTAGCGACGCTATCGCCCGACGAAGCGCGCAAAATCTCGGTCTGCGTGATTGACGTAAGCCGACCCGATTAGTCGCAGCAATTGCTATCCAGCGTTTTCAATCGGCTGGTGGAAGTAGTAACAAAGCCCATCGGGGGCGACTACGAAGAAAACCTGATATTTCTTTCCTTCGCGCTCGTCCACGCGCCAATTACCCGTCTCGACCCCGTTCGCCTCTATCTCGTCGCGGGCCTTGTGGATGTCATTCACCAAAATAGCCGCGCCCTCTTGGCTGGCGTCGCCGCCGTTGACCGCAAACCCGATCTGCACACCGTCGCGTTCGAGAATGACCGTCGGCACGGGGTCGTCGCGCCTTTCGACCTCCACGAGTCCAAAGGCCGCGCCGTACCACTTTGCGGTTTGATCAAGGTCTTCCACCGGCAAGGCGAAGATATCCTCTGCATACGGAAAAGCAGCTTCGTATAGTTTCTCTTTCATGTCTTGTTCCTCCTATCAATGGAAAAGTAAAACGGACTTCTCCCGAAACGATTATAACGATTATAATAATACAGTCGTCGGCCCCGTGAGAAGGAAAACAGAATGACGCAGGAAGAAGCCTGGTACTTCCGCCACAACGGCTTCCACCGCGTAGCTCGGCCCCTGCCGAGAAAGCTGGTGGCTCGCCTGAACGCGGTCACAGACGAACAAATCGCGACGCTAGCGGAGCCCGTCGTGTGGGAAACCGGCACCACCTCGCGCACACCCCAAGACGTGCGTCGTCTGTCGAAAATCCTAGCGCGGGATCCAGTATATCTCGAAGCAGCAACCCACCCGATCGTACTCAATGCCCTCGCGGGCATACTCGGCGACAACATCGAACTGCTGACCAACAAGCACAATCACATCATGGTGCGTCCGCCGAACTCGGCCCCAGTGCCGTGGCATTCCGGCGAGGAGTTGTACGAACCGACCCTGATCACGGCGCTCATCTACTTAGAGGAATCGACCATCGACAACGGCTGTTGCACCTCGTCCCAGGCAGTCACTTGCGACCCTTCACAAAGCCGCGCCGCCCCGGCGGCGATTTCCGGCGCAATCCGCTATACCGGCGCTCGCTGCCCGTCCCCATGCCAGCGGGTGGCGTGCTACTGTTCAACGACTGCTGCTTCCAC
>JAAXGO010000232.1 GCA_012267425.1 Rhodothermales bacterium | reverse complement strand
AATGAGATCGTGGACGTTCCAGCCGCGCTGCTCGAGCTGTTCGAGTACCGATTCCAAATCATGCACGTGACCGCAGGCGCATGCGAACTCGGAGGCCCAGTTTAGCTGGGCCTTAGTGACAACGAACTCTTCGCCGCAAGAGCCGCATTCAATCGCCATTCGCATCTCGCGGACGCGGCTAGAGACCTCACCTTCTCGTGGCGACATTGCGAGCACAGCCTCCTTGTCGCGGTGTCCGTTTAGATGAATTGTCGGATCGCTCGTACGTTTCGGTAATTATGTCAGAGTCGCACCGTCGATGAAGTCACTCCGGCCGCAAATGATGATCAGACTTTGCGAGTTGGGAGAGTGCTTGTCTCGCCGCAAGTTTCCGTAAACGTGCTTGATGTCGAAGCCGTGTTTGCTAAGCCTCGCGAACAATTCGTCGGCTTCGTATAACTGAAGCACGTAATGAAACTGGATTTCCTCCTCGACTCTGTTCGGATGCTCCAGTGTGAAAGACAGTTCGCTCAAGGCGCATTTGGTCTTTGGGTCGAACGAGTAGTCTTTTCGACGAGTGACCGTTGCCCCGCTCTCAGGCTCGTTGTCCAGATAGGTCAGAGTCTCCGAGTCCGCAGTCGTGTCGTCTTCATTCATGGCAAACGCTTCAATCACGAAGACTCCCTTCTCCTTCAAATGCCGGGCTACGGCGCTCATACAGTCTGTGAAGTCCGGTTCGGAGGTGAGCAGCAGGAGCGAATTGAACGGTGCGTAAATTACCCCGAAGCGCAGGTCGAAATTGAAGCTCCGCATGTCCTGCCGGCTGAAATGAAGCCGTGACCGGATTGCCGGAGGGAGTGCGGACCGCTTGGACATCGCCCGGTTGAGCATGGGCTGGGAGATGTCGATGCCGTAAACCGTATGACTGCGGCCTGCTAAGGGGATCGCCACTCTGCCGGTCCCAACGGCCAGCTCGAGGCTCGGCCCACCATATTCGCGCAGCATCGCGTCCCAGAAGTCCAGCTCGTCCTCGACGCACTCCGGATACTCGAAGTCGTAGATCGCAGGCATGGCGTCATACGACGATGATGAGTTGTCCACCTTGCCAATGGGCGTTCGAGCCAAGCGGATTCGTGACCGATTGCGAGACTCCATGAATTTACTTCAGTCCTGACGGGTCGAGCACGAGGTTGACGATCTCGGACAGATTTGAAATTTCGGCGTGAGGTTTGGGGCCGGCAAGGTCCGAGTGTTTTGAATGCTTGAGCACTGCAAACATGCCGACGTCGAGCGCGCCTTTGATGTCGTCGGGAGGACGGTCGCCAACGAAAATGGCTTGCTCCGGACCAACTCCGAGCAGGGTCAGCGTTTCGAGAAAGATGGATGGATGCGGCTTGGCCCAGGGCTTGGAGGAGGAGAACGCACGATGCTCGAAGTAATGCAGCAGACCGTCGCGTTCAAGGTGCCTTTCGTGCGTCCGGCTCTGCCACAAAGTGTTGGAAATCAGCGCGAGATGTATTCCCAAGCGTTGCAGTTCGCGGAGGGTCGAACTAGCGTCGGCGACGGGCGTTGGGGTCGACCAAACGTGCTCGTAGAAGGCGTCCTCAATGGTCCGGGTCAAATCCGCTTCTCCACTAATTCCGAGATTGTCCAAAGCTCTTGTGATCGCGGCGCCCAGACATTCATTTGACTGTGATTTGCCTAGCCTCTTCCAGGCTTGGGTTTCTTCTTCCATGAGACCAGAGACAAATTCCCGGCGCTCGATACCGTCGAGAGCCGGCATCGAGGCGACTTGAGCATAAGCGTATTCGAATCCGGCCGGGACCAACTCCTCGAACGGTGGAAATTCTACGAGCGTGTCCCCCATATCGAACACGACTGCCTGGATTTCCGCGCTCATGCGTTCGACTTGGCCATTGTGTGCGCGAGTCGAAGCGCGCGGGGAATCTTGTAACCGTCGAGATTTTGTTCCACTACTTCGACGGCGTTTTTCAGGCTGATCTTGTGTCCAACTGAAACAAACAGCGGGTTGCAGCGCTCTTTGCTACGGACCGCGGTTCCAATTTGCTCTCCATCGAGTTCGAGATCGGCTGTCGATCCCGCGTCCCTGCCGAGATCTCCGAAGCTACCCGTGAGACGCGACTTGGCACAGCCCACTGTCGGCAGGTCCAGTTCAAGTCCCAAGTGGCACGCCAGCCCGAGTCTGCGCGGGTGACACCGTCCGTGTCCATCGACCAGAACGACGTCAGGCTGTACCGTGAGCCTCGAAAACGCCTCCAGCAGCGCGGGAAGCTCGCGAAACGACAAAAGCCCCGGAATGTATGGAAACTCCACCGGTACGACAGCCGAGACTCTTTCGACTACATGCAATTTGGGGACTGCCACGGTCACGACAGTGGCGATTCCCATTCCGTCTGATCGACGAATGTGCATGTCGGCGCCCGCAGCCAGGTAAGGGGCGTGGACGTTGCCGAAATCGATCACCTGGGAGGCCAGGTCACGCTGGAGCGCGGCCGCTTGCTTGAAATTGGCAGGCCATGGCAGCGACACGCGCAAGGGAGCGCGGGATAGCCGAGCGTTAACGGTAGTAGTTGTTTCGGGCATCGATAGATTTTGCCGCACATGGCTGTATGCGGCGAGACTATAGGCGGCGAACAGGCGTGATATTCTCCCAATCCGAAGCGCGTTTCCGCGTCGAACGGCGAACGAAAAGATGAGCATGACCTTTGCGATGCCCTGATTGCGGCGGAAGCGACCTCAAAGTCACCGATAGCCGCGAGAACGTGGAAAGCGTCCGGCGGCGGCGCGAATGCAATGATTGCGGCCGCCGCTTTACGACCTACGAGCGGCTGGAGCAATTCACGTGTCCCCGGTGCGAGTCCATCGAGTCCCGAATCGTCGCCATCGAGCAGCTCAAGAGCGGCGTGCGAAGAGTGCGCGAGTGCCTTGGTTGCGGCAATCGATTCAGCACCTCGGAGCGCCCCGACATGGACAAGCTGTTGGTTGTAAAGAGAAACGGACAGCGCGAGGAGTTCAACAGAACGAAGATCTTCGAGGGAGTCCGCTTGGCCTGCCTCAATCGACCCGTTTCGGCACGACAGATGGAGGCGGTGGTAGACGCGATATCCAGCAGTCTGCTCGAATCGGGTCTCTCGGAAGTTCCCGCCCGGCGCATAGGCGACATGGCGATGGAAGAGCTACGGAAACTGGACGACGTCGCGTACGTAAGGTTCGCGTCGGTTTACCGCCGGTTTGAGGATGTCGACAGCATGGCGCGAATGATCGGCGAGCTTAAGAAATATCGTGAAACACGGGCGCTTGAGGATGTTCAACCCCGGCTGATTCCCGACTAGATCACGAGTCGGTCAACGTCCGTGACCTTGAAACAGACCGCTGCGTCGCCTGGCAGGCTTGCCGCTAGTAAGCACCCTTGCCAGTGACGACGACCCATATTGTCTTCCAGAGGATCGTGATATCCAACAGCGGCGAGTAGTTCTGAATGTAGAACAGATCGTATTCGACGTTTTCCTTGAGCGGCCGGTCGCCGCGTCCTTGAATCTGCCACCACCCGGTCATGCCGGGAGGCACTGAAAGCCGCTGCCGTTGCCAGGGCTCATATCTCTCGACGACCCACGGCAGTTCGGGGCGGGGCCCGACGAGACTCATCTCTCCGCGCAATACGTTCCATAGCTGCGGAAGCTCGTCGAGGCTCGTGCGCCGCAGGAACCTGCCTACGGTGGTGATGCGAGGATCGTCCGCTCTCTTATAGGCTTCGGCGTCCTCCTCCGGTTTGCCATTTCCTCGCGCTCGCATCGTCCGGAACTTGTAGATCCAGAACAGCCGACCGTTTTCACCGACGCGCTGCTGACGGAACAGGACCGGCCCGCCGTCGGAAACGGCCAGGGCAAGTGCGCACAGTAGCATCACCGGAGCAAGAATCACGGCGGTGATGGTTCCGAGGACTACGTCAAACGTACGTTTCACCAAGCTGTCGAAGCCGGCTATTACCGGCTCGCGTATGCCTATCAGGGGAATACCCCACAGGTCCTCGGCACGCGCTCTAACGCTTACGATGTTGAATAGATCCGGGACCACTCTGATTCTCACCGGAAGGCTCTGACAGACCATTACGATCTCCCGAATCCGCTCGTACGATCGCGATGGCAAGGCAACGATCACCTCTGCGACATGCCTATGCTCGATCATTTCGGCGAGTTCGTCGCACTTGCCTAAGACGGGTATTCCGTCGACCTCCTTGCCGATCAGTTCGACGTTGTCATCAAGGAAACCGACGATGCTGTAGCCGGTCCACGGCCGGTTTTGCAGCAGACCGGCTACCTGCCTGCCTACCGGTCCGGCACCGGCGATTACGAGCCGCCGGGCCAGTCCGACACCGAAGCTCGATCTCATCGCCAGCCGCAGCACCCAGCGAAGATTCACCAACAGCAGGAGGTTGAGCACATAGAAATACGCGAAAAGCAGGCGGGAAAGGTACTCGACTTTGGCCAGGAAGAAGTAGGTGAAGAGAAGGACGAATGCGACTGAAATCGCAGGAACGAGCATTCGAATCTCGTCCACGACGGTGAACATTCGGCGCGGTTCGTAGACGTTGAAGACATAAAGAAGGAATGCCCAGATCACAGCAACGGCAACATAGTGGCGCCAAGAGATCCAGGCGAGGTGCTCGCCGTCGCCTAGTCCAAACGGAAGCTCGTGTCTGAGTGTATCGGCAAGATAGAGCGCACCGAGGGTTAGAACGATGTCGGCCGCGAAAAGGAGCAGTGTGACTCGGCGGGTACGACTGGTCACTAGCAGGTGCTCCCCGCGACTTCCCGGTAAAGCGTTGAGATTCTCCTCACCATTTCCGACAGACTAAATCTCGTAGAAACGTCTGCCCGCGCCGCCTCTGCGATCTTGGCCGCCTCAGCCCTGTGTGTCAACAAATGCCGGATACGCATGGCGATTTCGCGCGGCCGTCCCGGCGGGACCAGAAAGCCAGTTCTACCGTCGTCGATAACGTCTTGAGTCCCGACAACGTCGGTGGCAACGATTGGAACCCCAGCATCCATAGCCTCCATTATGGTATACGGCAGTCCCTCCCATATTGAAGCGAGAACAAACACGTCGAAGGCTGGGATTAGCTCTCTGGCTCCTTCAACGTGTCCGGTGAGAACCACGTTATTTTGAAGGCGATACCGCTTGATTGCTGCTTCGACCTGAGACCGCATCTCGCCGTCCGAGAGCCAGGCGAATACAAGATCGGGGTACGTGGCGACAAGTTCGCGCGCGACGGTGACGAGGTCGAGCGGAGCCTTCTGGGGCGTGAATCGCGAAATCGTGCCCACCACTATGGCGTCCGGCGGAATGGTGAGGCGTGACCGAGCTTGGGCGCGGCTGAGGCACTTGACGTGGTCTATACCGTTCTCGACGAGCGCAGCGCGAGCGGAATCGATAAGCCCGTCGTCGACAGCCTTTCGATGCTCGCCGGTCGAGAGGGCAATCATCCGGTCGGTGCGAGCCCTATGGATTCTCTCGGTGAGTTTGAACAGGTGGAAGCGAATCGGGTCGTCGAAGTTGAGGTAGTAAAAACCGTGCGGCGAATAGATGACTCGCACTTTTGGATCGGCCAAAGCCGCGAACCTTCCCAGAAATCCGGCCTTTGAGCTGTGCGCGTGCACTATGTCGAAGCGGCCGCCGCGGATCAGGTTCGCGAGCGAGGCCAGCCCGCGAGCGTCGCGCAGCGGATCGATTCTGCGGACCATCGGCACCAAGTGGACCGGCACGCCGACCCGCTTCATGTCCGCCACAAAAGAAGTATCGCCGCGAGCCTCGGAACGAACTTGGGGACAGGCTATATGGACGTCGAACTCCGCCTGATCGAGACTCGAGCACAAGTCCAAGAGATGGCGCTTGGTGCCGCCGATCGTGGCTTCGAGGATTTGCAAGACCCGGATACGTTTCAACCGCCTGACCTCCGACCGCGGTCGAGCGTCAAGAAAGCTCCGACTCGATCCAGCGAAGCTGTTCCCTAATGCCTTGCTCTAGCGGATAGGTCGGCGACCAACCCATAGCCTGGCGGGCAGCGGTGATTTCCGCCCGGCTGTGTCGCTGATCTCCCTTGACGGGGGGAGAGGACTTCCGGCGGAATCTGCGTTTGGTGATTCTCTCGATGTCCGCAAGGTAGTCGTTCAGAGTCTTGTGAACACCGCCGCCGATGTTGAACACCTGCCCATGCGTTTGAAGCCGCGAAGCTCTCACCGCGGCTTCAACGGCGTCGGTCACGTATGTAACCTCGCGCGTCTGGGC
>JAAXGO010000231.1 GCA_012267425.1 Rhodothermales bacterium | reverse complement strand
CCAGGATCCAGGCGCATAACCCGGTGGGCGAGTCGTTCATTGCGTAGGCAATAGTCTGGGGTCTCGTCGATTGAATGGCCGAATAGCCACTTCCATCCGTGAAAAAATTCTGGTTTCGTTCGTACCAGCCGGCTTCATCTGCGGAAAACTCCGATTCTTCGGGTAATGTGCTGAGCGGCACGTTGAAGAGCGTGAGCGGCGCCATCAAAAGTAGGTACACGCCGATCATGTGCTCGGCGTATTTATGTCCCAGTTGGGCGGTTGTGAGCGAACCCCAGTCTCCTCCGCCGGCGGCAAATTTGTCGTAACCCAGCACCTCGCGCATGAGTGAGACCCACAGATCAGCAGAGCGCCAGAAATTGAACCCGGTCGTCGTCAGTGGTGTCGAAAAACCAAAGCCTGGCAGGGACGGCACGATGACATCAAATGAATCTGCTGGATCGCCACCGTAGGCCGCGGGATCAGTGAGCGGACCGATAACTTTGTGCCAATCCCAGAACGTCCAAGGCCAGCCATGGCTTAATATCAGCGGCGTCGGGTTCGGGCCCTTGCCTTTTTCATAGATGAAGTGGATAGGAACGTCGTCAATCGTCGTTTTGTAGTTCGAAAACCGGTTGATCGCAGCTTCTTGTGTGCGCCAGTCGAAATCTGTCGCCCAATAGTCCAGCAGTTCCTGCAAATAGGCCCCATTCGTGCCGAAGCGCCAATCATCGTTCGCGAACTCCGGCGCCAGTCGAGTCCGTTGCAGACGCTCGCGAAGATCTACGAGAGCCGCTTCCGGAATGTCAACCGTGAAAGGTTCGTACGTCGTCAATTTGTCCCTCTAAGATGCGGTGAATACCTCGAACCGGAAAATCTGTCAGCGCGGGCGAGTGGGGGCGGCGCGTTGGCAACCGGCACTCACCCGCCGGGTAAAAGACTGCTACGTCCCTGCTCTCCCCGACGCAGCGAGGAGAGCGCTACGTCGGGTTGTCTCCCTAGAAGAAGATATAGGAGCGGACGACCACGTTCTTGCGGCACGGTGCGTCCGCGGGCGCGGTCGGGTCAATGCAGGCCGAGTGGAACGACCAGCGCGACACCGACCCGTCGGTCTCCGAGTCGTAACACTTCAGCATCGACACCTCGGTCGAGGTCTGCTGCGGAAACCAGTACCAC
>JAAXGO010000230.1 GCA_012267425.1 Rhodothermales bacterium | reverse complement strand
TTTTTCCACGTAGACGTCCTTGCCCGCGTCGCACGCCAGGATGGTAGCCGGCGCGTGCCAGTGATCCGGCGTCGCGATGACGACGGCATCGACATCCTTGGAATCGAACAGCCGGCGCATGTCGTTCGTGGTTTGGGGCACGGCCTTTCCCGCGCGCTCTAGGACTCGGCTGGCTCGCTCGAGGGACGCCTGATCGGCGTCGCAAAGGTGGGAAACTCTTACGCCGTCCAAGCCGCTGAAGGTGCCGAGCAGGCCGCGACCGCGGCCGCCGACGCCGATCATCCCGATGTTGACTGTGTCGCTTGGCGCGGCGGCCTTGGAGGGGCCCGATGCGAGGCCTGCAGCCGCGGTCGCGCCGAAGAAGGTTCGTCGATTCATGGTGCCCGTGAGTCACAGCGAAACTCACGTCCCGGAGGGCCGGAGTCCTAGGCGCCCCTGCAAGGAAACAGTATCACAGAGAGCGCCGGTAAACGAGGTTGGTCTCTCGCTAGCCCGGTGCAAAATCCTCCCACTGCTCAGCGCGCTTCGGACGCGCCGACGCTAACGGGTGCGGGCGGCAAGGGTGCCTTCCGCGTCGCTCCGAGCTACTCTGCCGGCCAATCAGACATTGCCTCGTGCCAAGCAGCTACACAGATGAAGTCGTAAAATGCCTGTTCCGACAGTCTCCTTCGAGAGCGGAATGCCGGGTATTCTACCGTGCCCGACACTCGGCGCTGGGAATAGGGATCCAGCAACAATCTGTGCGACTATGAAGATTAGTTCGGAGTGACTAGGGCGAGAGTGCGGTAAGGAGTTCGTCACTTGTTGGGCATCAAGCCTAAGTCGGACGAGATTACCTGCTAGTGTCACTCACGCGGATACCCGTGCCAAGGAATGTCGAAGCCACGCTGAACATCGAGCTCGGCAGATTACTGATCGCTCGTCACCCGAGATGGAATCATTCCAACGTCCACGCGGAGCGTACGGGGACTCTGCGTGACTATCCGGGACGGAAGATAGACGTTCTTGTAGAGAACCCCGGCGGACAGCCAGTTGCGATTGAGACTGAGTTTAAGGCTAGCGCCCGTGTGGGCCGTGAAGCTGAGGCTCGTCTACGGAAGGCTCTCGTGTCGACAGGGGAAGCTATTGAGAGTGCCATTTCGGTCGTGCTGCCCAACCATCTCAAGAAAGGAGACCCAACCCAACTTGAGTCCTCCCAATTGAGATTTGCACTGCACCAAATCGTGTCCGATTCCGGCAAATCGCAACGCTGGCCCGTCGACGATTGGTTGACTGGATCAGTTGACGACCTCGCTGACTCCGTCGAGTTCGTGTCCCTCTCCGAACGGCGGCTCCAGAAGAGCGCAAACATCTTGGAACAGGTCATCACCGAAGCGAGCGAGCGGTTACGCAGGAATGTGCCGCGAAACGTGCTGGACCAGATTGCCGAGATGCTGCACCAAGAGGCGGGTCAGCAGACCACTCGCATGGCGATCTCGATCGTTGCCAGTGCATTCGTTTTCCATTTCGCGATTGAAGGACAAACCGGAATCCCGTCACTCGATTCGTTGCGGAAAGACCGTATGGCCAAGCGCAGAATGATCGAGATCTGGGACGAAATATTGAGGGTTAACTACTGGCCCGTCTTCAGCATTGCCAAGGATATGCTCGGTCCGATTCCGTCTAGAGCGGTGCCCGAGCTGCTGGAGATGATCGACAAGGCGACTGAGCAACTCGCGAGGATTGGATTGACGACGTTTCACGATCTGGCCGGGCGTACGTTTCAGACGCTGATCAGTGACAGGAAGTTCCTAGCGACGTACTACACTCTGCCCTCATCGGCATGCCTCCTCGCTGAGGTTGCGGTCGACAGACTGAAAGTTGACTGGAAGAGCAGAGAGTCAATGTGCGGCCTCAAGATTGCCGACTTCGCATGCGGCACCGGCGCCTTGCTGTCG
>JAAXGO010000229.1 GCA_012267425.1 Rhodothermales bacterium | reverse complement strand
CAACCGGGGTCCCTACCGCGATGTAAACAGCGTACAGCCCGCTGCCACAGCCGGGTGCACCACGTTCAGCCTCTGCCAATCTTGGAGCAAAAGACCTCCTGGAAGCCAGCCACAGCCGGATACTTAAATCGTTGACTGAGATCGAAGCTCTTTTATTCAAGTCCAGATAACAGAGTGTTTGCGGCGGTGGCATTGCTATCTTAGCCGCAATCATTTGCGATTCCTATGCTACCCACCATGCAGCGCCTACCGCTTCTTCTCTTGATCGCGTATCTGTCTGCCTGCTCGTCGCACAACGTACCTGATGACTACTCGTCCTGGTCGGTCTACCTCGGCGACGCCACGAGCAGCCACTATTCGACGCTGGACCAGATTAACCGTACCAACGTGGCAGAGCTCGAAGTAGCGTGGATATATCGAACGGGAGACGCCGACTCGACGGGCCGCACACAAATACAATGCAATCCGATCATAATCGATACCGTGCTTTACGCCACTTCTCCGCAGTTAAAAGTGCTCGCGCTGCACGCAGCTACCGGGGAAGCGTTCTGGAAATTCGATCCGTACGCTGCAGGCGCAGTCAAAGAAGGTATTGGGATTAATCGCGGCGTGTCGTACTGGTCAGGCGACAAAGAGCATGTGCCACGCGTCTTCGTAACGGCCGGTTCCAAGCTTTTCGCCCTCAATGCAAGCACCGGAAAGCAGATCTCGGGTTTTGGGGAAGAAGGCATCGTAGACCTGACGCAAGGACTTGATCGGGACGTCACAGGTCTCTCGGTGGGTGCGAGGACTCCAGGTATCGTCTTCGAGGACCTGCTTATACAAGGATCTATCGTCTCTGAGGGGACCATGTCGGCGCCTGGTCACATTCGGGCCTATGACGTTCGGACCGGCGAGCTCCGGTGGATCTTCCATACGATTCCCTTTCCGGGAGAGTTTGGTTACGATACTTGGCCTAAGGAAGCATACCTCCAAGTCGGCGGAGCAAATGCCTGGAGCGGACTCAGTCTTGACGTCGAACGTGGCATCGTCTTTCTTCCGACAGGATCTGCGGCATTCGACTTTTGGGGCGGCAATCGCAAGGGAGAAAACCTGTTTGCCAACTCCGTTCTGGCACTAGATGCGCGTACGGGTGAACGTGTCTGGCATTATCAAGTCGTCCACCACGACATCTGGGACCGCGACCTACCTGCCGCGCCAAACCTCGTTACCGTCGTGCACGACGGAGAGCGGATCGATGCAGTGGCGCAGGTCACCAAGAGCGGACACGTTTTCGTGCTGGATCGCGAAACCGGAGAGCCACTTTTTCCAGTGGAAGAACGATCCTACCCTGCGTCCGACCTCAAGGGCGAAGAATCATGGCCCACGCAGCCGCTTCCGCTGAAACCTCCACCATTTGCGCGGCAGCGGTTCGACGAAGAGGACATCACGGACATTTCTCCTGAAGCGCACGCCTCCGTCTTGGATCGGTGGCGCACGGTGACTTCCGATGGGGCGTTCGTTCCGCCCAGCATTCAGGGCACGATGATCTTTCCCGGATTCGACGGCGGAGCTGAATGGGGCGGCGCAGGCTACGACCCGACGAGCAGCATGCTGTACGTGAACTCCAACGAAATGCCGTGGATTCTGGAAATGGTGGAGCTGAACCCGAAAGGCGCCTCGAGTGGTAGCGGACTCTATGCCCGCAACTGTGCGGCGTGCCATGGGAGCAATCTCGAAGGAAATACGGATCAATCCTCACCTGCACTCACGGGATTGTCAACTCGCTTCAGCGCAGAAGTAGTACGGGAGCAAATCATCCGCGGCAAGGGATTCATGCCTCCCTTCGCGTTCCTGACAGAAAGCGAACTTGATGCACTCGTGGCATTTCTTTTCGGTAACATCGAGCCGAGTGTCGCACCGTCTGACAATGAGAATCGGATGAGTGCGCACTTTGCGGGCTCTCCGTACGGACATACTGGTTACAACCGGTTTTTCGATAAAGAAGGATATCCGGCGGTCAAGCCACCATGGGGAACGCTCAACGCCATCAATTTGAGTGCCGGCGAGATTGACTGGACGGTACCACTGGGCGAATTCGACGAGCTTTCTGCACGCGGCATTCCTCCCACGGGCACCGAGAATTATGGTGGTCCGGTGGTGACGGCAGGTGGCCTTCTGTTTATAGCTGCATCCAAGGACGAACGGTTTCGAGCCTTCGATAAGGAGACTGGCGCAATACTCTGGGAGACTCAGCTCCCTGCAGGGGGGTATGCCACGCCGGCCACGTATGAGGTCGGCGGGCGGCAGTTCGTCGTCATCGCCGCAGGCGGCGGCAAGATGGGCACTAAATCGGGCGACGCATACGTGGCGTATGCCTTGCCAAACAGATAGGTTAGTCTAGAGCTGCCGGATGCGGATGGTACGGAACCACACCTTATCGCCGTGATCCTGGAGGCAGAGATGCCCCGTCTCATTCATGCCGTAGTCCGGCATGTCGATCCATTTGCTGTCTGCAATCCGTTTTCTCCACTCGTCAGACCACAGTGAGTAGGCTACGATCTTCCTACCGTTCATCCAGTGCTCTACGCGCTCCTCATTGACGACGAGCTTGACCTGATTCCATTCCCCCGCCGGTTTGACCACGTTTTCCGACGGCGGATGCATGTCGTAGTTAGCACCGGCTAAGCGATCATTGCCTTCCCGTGCGTCTGGATGCTCTTCGTCATCCAGAATCTGAAACTCCGGGCCCGTACGCCAGGGATAGTCGTGATTTTCACTGACACGGAACATGATCCCACTGTTGCCGCCCTTGGATATCTTCCATTCTAGTTCGAGGACAAAATTGTCGAACTGCTCGACGGTGATGATATCACCCCCTGCCCCTTCTCCGGTAAAGTGCAGCCCTCCATCCTCCGTTGGCACCCAAGCCGCCGGTAGGCCTTCACCGCGGTAGGTGCGCCAATGATCAGCGTCGCCGGTCAACTCTATCCAGGCAGATTCGGCGTGCGACATGTCGTGTTCCTTGTCGGCTGAGCGCGTGCAGCCACTTATCACCATGAAGACGCTAACGGCTGCAATCGTGTGCGCGTAGTTCAAACAAGGCATGGGGCTCTAGCGTTGTGATCCTTTTAGAACCGTGCGTGCGTGGTCCGGCACCCTCGGCGCCAATTTACGAAGCGGCTGCAAACCGCGGAAGGGCATGGGCAAACCGTCCAGATGTTTTATTCCAACTCGTCGAGAGAAATACGGCGGAATGCGATGCCCGTGTACGCGTGCTCATGATCTGGTCCGGCCTCGTACAAAAGGCCAACGTAGTCGTCCGGGAGGCGAACGATATCCGAATAGGCAGCCATCCCGCTGTGGATCAGCAGCTTTTTGGACCAGGTTCCTCCGTCGTCGAAGCTCACCCGCAGCGTCATGTTTTCACGCCGGGTCTTGCTCGCGGGATTGGAGAACAGAAGGACACTCTCCCCCTCGTCAGCAAATTGATACCGGTGGAGGCTGGCCTGACAGATAGGTTCAACGAGTACCGAGTCTGATTCCAGATCCGTCCACGACACGCCGCCATCGTAGCTCCTGGAAATCTTGCGGTGTTTCTCTCCGGCTTTATAGTTGCGCATGTTCAAAAGCAGCGATCCATCTTCGAGCTCCGCGACTTCCGATTCATTCACGAAGTGCTGCGGCGT
>JAAXGO010000228.1 GCA_012267425.1 Rhodothermales bacterium | reverse complement strand
GTGTACGTACGGACGTCTCTTACGCCCGTTGTTTGCCCCACCAGATGCCCGTTGACCCACGTCATGTCATTGTCGTCAATGCGATCCAAATGCAGCGCCGCATCACCCTTTCCTACCTGCTCCTCTGCCAAATCCACAGCAATTCGGTACCATCCGACGCCGTCAAGTCCCGGAAATCCAGCGGATTCCCAGCCTGAAGGAACCGTAATCGATTCCCAGGCAGACGTATCGAGTTCCGGATCGGCCCATACGGCGACGCCGTCGTTGAGACCGGAGTCTTCGGTTTCGGAGGCGCCATGACGCCGCAGCCGCTGCCGGAGAGAATCGATTTCGAGACGGTGTGCAGTAAGCCTATCGGCCAGACCGAATTCCGATCCAAGTGCGTCAGGATGCATCCACGCCTCGATACGGCTTCCTCCCCACGAGGTGTTCACTATGCCGATTGGAACGCCCACCGAAGTGCGAAGGGCCCGAGCAAAATAGTAGCCAACGGCGGTGAAGGCTCCCACGTGTTCGGGGACAGCAGGATGCCACTCGCCGCCCGCGAGCATTGATTCAGGCTCATAGGACCACGTCCTCGGCACCTTGAAATGCCTGATTAGAGAATCGTTTGCCGAGCGAATTTCGGACTCTGCGTCGTTACTCATGGCAACCGTCCATTCCATGTTGGACTGGCCCGATGCAATCCAGATGTCACCGAACCAGATGTCGTTCACAACATGCGATTGGCTACCAGAAGTTACCGTCAGCATGTGCGGGCCCCCGGCGGGATGTGGCTCCAACACGGCGCGCCATGTGCCGTCGGCGCCGGCCGTGACATCCTGTGCGTCTTCATTCAGCCGAACAGTGACGGATGCACCGGCACCTGCCGTACCCCAGACAGGGACTGCGGTGTTTCGTTGCATGACCATGCTATCGGTAAACAACAGCGATAGCGTGAACGATTCTATCGTCGCACGGCTGTTCAACGCGGCAAGCAACAGGACGGTCAGAATAAGTGCAAGGAGGGTTTTCATAGTACCGGTAGGTAGGCTGAGCGATGTGCGGGTTCGCGGAGCGGATCCCGAGGCACCGCATAGATGACCGAGTCATCATACGGGATGATCAGTGGCGTTACGTCCGCTACATGGGAAGCCCACGCATGCGGAACGTTCGTGCGTTTGACAAAACAGGCGTAATGCGACGGCACGGTGGTCTTCAGCCCAAGCCGCCGTGCCACCTTGGCTGAACCGTCGAAGAAAGGGAATGC
Organism: Rhodothermales bacterium; assembly: GCA_012267425.1. GTDB lineage: Bacteria > Bacteroidota > Rhodothermia > Rhodothermales > Bin80 > Plut-88865. Next base: position 315 of record JAAXGO010000228.1, on the reverse strand, counting down.
ACCTTTCGTTGTGTGCGTGGTGAGGAATCCGATCTCCGGTTGCAACGTGCGGACGGGTTCAAGCAAAGAGTCGTGTTCGACAAAAATATTCACCGGATCGCAGGAAACGTAGACACCGTCTATGTCGAGGACGAATCCGGGATGTGTCACGTCCGGGAGCGGAATGCCATCAGAGAGCAACCCGTCCGGTGGCTTGGCCCAAATGTCTCTACGACCGTGAACTCGCCGGCGGCGACAAGCAGCACTGAAAGCTGGACAACTGAGCACATCGAGCCCAGTACTGCCTACGGAAGTACCCGGGGTGGGACTCGAACC
>JAAXGO010000227.1 GCA_012267425.1 Rhodothermales bacterium | reverse complement strand
GCCTGCCGTAGCAGTCGATTTTCTTTGCCTCCGATCCAGTTCGTGATATGTAGGCGCGCGGGGTGCCTCCCAGTCATGAGGCTTGCTCGCGTCGGAGAGCACACTGGGCTTGCCGCATACGCCTGCGTGAACCGGACTCCTTCGCATGCCAGGCGATTGATGTTTGGGGTCTCGTAGAAAGTAGAACCGTACACGCCGGTGTCTTTCCACCCGAGATCATCGACGAGGAAAACGATGACGTTGGGTGGCCTTTCCGTCCCACATCCGAGGACAAAAAGAAGGAGGCACGAAAGGAGCCGCAAGGGTATGTCAGAAAGTGACTTGAAGGGTTTCTGTATCATCGCCGGTTACTCTAAGGGCATGCACCGTCTGCATCGTCTCTGCATCTGGTTCGCCAATAGTGACGGTATAGGTACTCTGGGCGTCGAAGACCATTGGCCTAAATGATTGTCCCTGGATTCTGAGTGTGTACAGCGTTTCGCCGGTTTTTTCGTCCCGAACGCTGAGAACAGGGTCGGATATGCCCGTTACCGAAAGTAGTGGTAGGTGGCCTGCCGCCTCGCGGCCATAGTTGGACTCTTGGTCCACTGTTACGGGCCATCCGGGATACTGTTTGGCATCCGGATCGTCGGGGTCTTCCCAGCGCGGCCACGCTTCGGCGGTGATTGTCCGCTTTTTCTTGTTGAATCGGATGATGCCGTAGCCGGGTACACGGTCATACAACGCCTCGGGCTGCTTGCCGGACCGGACCGGATTTGCGACGGCTACAACGGTCATTCGATTGCCGAAGCCGTCGTAGTGTTCACCGGTGTAGGGTGGGTCCCCCGGCGTTCTGTTGGTCCCTGGCTCGGGCGGAAACCACCGGCGCGGCCAGATATTGGCGATGGCCGGTGAAATGAACGCATTCGGTCCGTCGTTGAATTCGTCGATTCCGTAGCGCACGAAGCTTCCCAGGTGTTGGTCGCCTCCGACATGGAAGGCAAATCCCTTACGGATCGTGCGTAGTGCCCGGTTGCGTCCGGCCTGTGGCCAGCCGTTAGAATCCATGTCGGTTCCAAGGTGGTCGTCTACGACGTATTCGCCGGGTTCGGCGTACCGCATCCGTGGTACGATCCGGTCGTCGTCATACCCTGCCGGCAGCGTCGCAAGGTTGCTAAAAAGGGTCTGCGACAGCATCACTTTCATCCATGTGCCGCCTGTCCAGTCGTGTGCCCATTCGTCCAGGAAGCCCAGTTGTCGCGGCCCGAGCAGTGTCGCTTCAGTGATGCGAGTTGCGTCAAAGTCGGGATTCTTTGGCCAGCCATTCCACACGTCGGCCTCGGGCAGGACTTTTCGTGGAGTTGATTTCCACATCCGGTCCGCTATGACAGCGAAACTGATTCCTCCGATGTTGAGATCAGTGTAGTAGACCGTGATGTCCTGCTGAATTGGCGTCGGGTCATACGGGTCGGGGAGATGGGAGACCTGCGTCCTATGCACTGCATTCACGAAGTGGGGGTCCATGATATAGCCGCCGTTGTCAGATAGTGGCTGCATCGGACCGATCGCACGGATGCCCCCGTCTCCCCAGATGTTGCCGTGGTAGACGTCGTGGTCGTCGGGAATGGTCACGGTCGGACGATCACGCATGAGGTCCCTGAAGGCCCAGACGAACCGGTACCAATGATACAGATAGTCGATGATTGCCTTATCCACGGGCTCCCGAATGATCCCTGCCAGACCTGATTCATAAATCTGATCGCCTGCAAAGAACAATAGGTCCGGGTCGTGTTGCGCTACCGCTTTTGTGAGCTCCCCGTGAGGGTACCAGATGGTTGTGTGGTTCCATACTAGGTCACGTCCCTTTGAGAGGTTTTGGCAGTTAAGCGACGCGAGCACGAATTCGTCTGCGTCGTCGTGTACCTGCCGAATTATGCCTTCGTAGTAGTGCGTCGTGGACTCGTCTTTGTGAGAGCGAAGATCATACCCCACGCGGTACGTAGCGTCGTTTGCATATGGAAAGTCTTCGACGCGGAATGGCACAGTATAGCTGTCGCGTACGAGGTCGGCAGTTGCCACGCGCTCCCAATTGCTGCCGCTGAGGACGTCGAGGTACGCCGTGCGATTATCGGCTTCGCCCAGCGCCCCCATCTGCGCTGTGAGCTTAAGCGTGCCATCGTGCAGGGTGTACTGTGTGCCCATGACGGGGCCGAAAGCCCGCTCGTCATGCCGCAGCACTTTGGAGCCGTTTATTTCCCAGTCTTTGAACCAATATCCAGGGCCGTCCGGCGTCGGGCTGTAATGTGAAACGAGCGCCACGTTGCCAGACAAGAACTGCGGTGCGATACCTTGGTACCGTGCAGATCCGATCAGATCTCCGGTTTGGGCATTGTGCGCGGATACGTCGAGCGTGTATTCGTTCCCGTCAGGAATTGCTTCGAGGGTCAGCGTGGCGCTGGAAGTGATCGTTCCTCCGCCGTCTTTCAACACGGGTGGAATCAGCGGCCAGTCGGCCGCCGTCATGTTTGGAGCCGGACCCTTGGGTGCGTCAGCATTGGTATTGTCGCGCACCACGATATTACCCATGCCATCCAGGGCAACGATGAGTCCGCCGTCCTCGGCTGGCCAGTGATGAGCGAGGGCGCTGATCCGAAAATCCACGTGCGCGCCGCCTGCGCCGAGCAAAAAGCCGCTCCAGGTGTTTTCATTTAGTCCGTTTCCTTTTGAGATTGGGCCTGTGTGCACGGTCATCTTGAGCGTGCCCGACATTTCTGCAAGGGAGCGGGTAAGCAGATGGAGCGTCCGCATGGGCTTGGTGCTTCTGCCTTCCAGGCACTCTATTCGGCCGTCGTTTAGCTGCCAGTCCATCAGGCGGTTGGCATAGTAGTCCGGCCCGATCCAGATACGGTGTACGCCGTCGGGCAGTTGGGAGATAAAGGCCGTGGTGGTATCTGCGCACCCGGTGACAAACACGGCTAAGGAGACAACACAAAGTGTGCGGTAGAGCCACATGGCATTACGTGGGATTGGGATAGAGTGTACGTAGCGCTCGGCGAAGGGAAGGGATCCGCGCTTTGATCTTAAATTGTCGCTGGCGAAAACGCAATTCGGTGCGCACGTCGTATCCAGTAGGCACCGATTCCCACATGCGGCATGGTGATCAGCGCATTGGTCGTGAGATTGCAACTTTGGCTGACTGTTGACATTTTCATCCTGCCGTAAGCGCCCTTTCATGAAGTACAAGAAAGCGGCACCGATGGAATTCTTGTGGTACGGTTACGAATCAGGAGGCAAGGATGCGCGACGAGATCGTCCGGTACAGTTTAGCAGCTTACGAACTGATCACGACTTAAAGCCAATCGGGGATCCGGTTGAGCTTTTTTGCCGTCCCGCTTTGGACTACCTGCAGCAGCCCAAGGCGAGCTTGGTACACGGCCATTCAATTGCCAAGCAGCGGCGGCGCGGGGTTGTAGAAGCGGAATTTGCCCGCCGGATCTACGAGGAATTCAGCCGGCCTACTACGTGCATCGTCGGCTACAATGCCTTTCGCTATGACCACGTCGTCACGCAATTCCTTTTCTATCGGAATCTGCGTGATCCATATGCTTGGCACAAAAAAGGAATTGGCAATTCCAAGTGGGCCATCATTGACCTCGTACGTGCCGCGTATGCACTGAGGCCGGACATACTACGGTGGCCACTTGGCGAGAGCGGGCAGCCATCATTTACACTCAGTCAGCTGGCGGAGAAGAACAATCTGGCATCTGCGACGCACGACGCGAGCGCAGGCGTACGTGCGATGATCGGATTGGCCGGCCTGATACGTAGGAGGCGTCCAGGGCTGTTCAATCACTATCTGAAGTTGAGGGACATCGAAGAAGTGGCGAAGGCCGTTTCGGGCTCATTCCTCTGGGTATCCGGATATCTCGGGAATGCTCACGGCTCTACACGACTTATGGCACCGGTTTATGTGTCTGATGATCTCCGCGACGTACTTGCGGTCGACTTGGCGCATGATCCCGCCCGCTTGTTGAATTGCACCGATGAAGAGCTCAAATCAGCCGTACTGACAGGGGACAACTCGTTCCATCTGTATCGGATCAAGACAGATACCTGCCCCTTCGTATTTCCGTGCCGGTTGGATGGACCTCGTGAGGCAGGGCTTCTTACCAGCAAAACCGCAGACAGATTAAAGCTCGATGCTGCCGCGATTCGGTGTCATTACGCCATGCTCAAGGCGGATTCGACCATTACAGATCGGATCCGGACAGTCTACGGATTCCGAGGATTCAAAGACGAACAGGTAGACGTCGACTACGCGCTCTCTTCGGGCTTCATTGGGTTAGACGACCGACAGAAACTGGATCGCATGCTCAGCGACGATCCAGAGTGTTCAAGTGCGGCGGATCTGATATTCGAAGATGAACGGCTGCCAGAACTAGTCTTTCGGTACAGAGCCCGCAATTATTTCACTGCTCTCAGCCAGAAGGAGAAGGAGCGGTGGCTCACGCATTGTAGAGCCTGTCATCTTACTCTGGATGACGACGGAAAGACGGCTATGGACAGGCTCGATGAGGCGATCGAAAAAGAGCGTGTGCAACAAACCGGCAGGGCGCAGTGGATTCTGGACGATCTTCAGCGCCACGGCGCACGGCTGAAAAAATGGCTTCAATCAGCACGGCTTGACGCTATTGACTTAAACACCCCGCGCGTGGGTATCGGGCACCTGTTCACGACCGGTGGCAACCCCAAAACGGATCGGATTCTCCACGTTGTGGGAGAACGTCTTTTTGTCGGCGACCGTGTGCCTGAGGCGCGCGAATGGGTTCTACATACCCACCGGCACATCACGAAACGTCTCTTCGAGATGACCCGCCTCGGCGGCAGCGTGTTCAATAAAGCTCCCACGTGGAGAGAGGCCAAAAGTGATGTCGCCGACTTCTTCGCGGAGCTGGATGTTCTCTTCGTGTTCGATGCGGACCGTCAGGTGGAGTGGTTCAGTCAGGTCATCTTGGAAGGTGAGGTGGATTTCCCGGTACTGGTGGACCTCATGGAGATGGGTAAGTTCTTCCTTCCGGCTGCTGGATTACTGATTTCCGAGCATGACATTCTTGACATCTTACCGCAGGAGCGCCGTGTGGCGGGAGCGAGCCGCTTGTCCACTGTTGTGCGTGGACTGAGATTCCTTCTGGAAAGAATCATCTCTGTGATTCAGGCCGATTCCGACAAGTACAGGGTATATGATCTGCTGCAGCGTGCACTGGCGGCATCGGACCCACCCAAAGACTTTTTAGCTCTTTTGAGGGTAGCAGAAATTGCGAGCGGCATCTGCTGGGATGAATCCCTGCGTAGGGTTTTGCTTTCGGAACCGGTCAGTGGCGTCGCTGAAAACACGCCGAGTCAACAGGATTCGGAGCTTTCGCTTCTCGCTACCGGAGAAACCGAGTCCGAGGAATCGACGACAGCCAAAGGGTCGTCCGTGAAACGGATGAGCCTCGAATTGATCGACCAATGGTTTCGTGCATTGCCCAAGCACTTCGAGGGCTTCAAAGAACGGACATCGCAGCGGGAATTTGCCAAGTTCTGTGCCGAAGCGATGAACAAAGGCGGACTCTACGCCGCCGAAGCCGGCACCGGAACCGGAAAGACCATGGGTTACCTGATCGCGGCAAGCGAATTCCTTCGCCTCAATTCGAGCCTGCAAGTAATTGTAGCGTCCAGCACGAAGAACCTCATCATGCAGATCATAGAGGAAGACTTTGGGCGGCTGCTCGGCAAGACGACTAAGTATCGGGGCATTCGCACCGCGGTTTTGAAAGGCAAGAATAACTATCTCTGTACAACCGCCCTCTTCGATCTTCTTGAGTCCGATAAATTCAAGACAGGGAGCGCCTCTGATCGTCTTGCTTGGCTCTATCTGTTCATGCTGTGGCGATACGCCGACGGACGGTGGGACGGTGTTCCTGGGGGCCGGCTGAGGACGAGGTTTGGATCGCTTCCGGAATTTGCGAAGCACGTAAACGCGGTGGATGCGTGTATCCCCGGCGTTTGTAATCTAGGTGGTTGGTGCGTGTATCCACAGGCCCTAGAGAGGGCCCAGCACGCCGATTTGATCGTCACAAATCATCACAAGTTAGCACTGCTTGATTTGGGGCCATTCAGTTCTGACGGCGTATGTGTCATTGACGAGGCAGATCAATTCGCTGATAACACGCGGAGTGCGCTGACTAAGAATCTGACTCAATCTGCCTTGGCGCGGTTCATTCGGGGGCTTCGGGGCAGCCCTACACGCCGTAGCTGGCTTCGCAATCTTGAACGGCGGCTGCAGGCGGCAGCATCAGACAGCGATTCCGACGACATCCGTAAAAGGCTTGAACACGTTTTATCCGAATGCCAAGCAATGGACAGGCACAGTCAATCGATCGACGGTGCAGCCAGTAATGAACGTGTCAGGACGGCTAGGCACTGGAAGACCCTCTCTAAAGACTGTACAGTCGTTCTGCAGAAGGCGCTGATCGGGATCGCGGAGTCAGCGGGCAGAATCGCCTCTGAGTTGGATGAAATAAGCAAGAGTAGTCGGTACGATCCGGCGCAGAGAAAGGAACGTACACAATCCGACGGCCGCACGCTCGCAGACGAGCTGAGACGGGTTCTGTTGTATAAGCGCTGGTCGGATGAGATGGCGTCGACTGCCTCCAGTATTGCATCGAGCTATCCTTCGGACGACGTTGTACACGTATTCGAATCATCGGGCTCTGATTGGACGATTGACCTGATTCCATTCAACATTACTTCAGTAATGGACGATCTACAGAAATCGTTGCGCACCGTGATTCTCACTTCCGCCACGCTGTACGTGGATGATTCGCTGAATTTTCTCAGCGGAGAATTGGGAAGGCATGATGAGTCTTCACAGCTGTTCGATAACGACCACGCGAAGCAATTCAGTTCTCCGTTTGCTTTTGACAAACAGGTGGGAGGAGTGGTCATGACCGACAACGTGTTGTACAATTATCGCCAATTCAAATTGGACCATTCGTTGTACGATCAGTGGAAATCGAACATCGCACGCGGTATAGCCGTGCTTTCCGTTGCCACGTACGGACGGACACTGGTTCTCTTTACGAATCAGAATGAAATGGAGGACATATTTGCGCAGGTGGCTCCCGTTCTTAGAGACTACGACATCGTGCCGCTGCTCCAGTGTGGACAGAGTCACGCCGAGATAGAGAGATTCCGTCGTGTGGAGTACTCTGTGCTTTTCGGAGTGAATCGCTTCTGGACGGGGGCCGATTTCAAGGGAAAGACTCTGTCGCAGGTAGTCATTGTTCGTCTGCCGATTCCCAATAGTTTTTTTCCGCTGAATAGGCATCGATACATGCTGTATAAGGACAGGTATTGGAGCATATATGGCGATCGTGTCGTCAAATTCAGGATGCAGCAGGGGTTCGGGCGACTTATCCGGGGCGAAAAAGAAGCGGGACTGTTCGTAGTACTTGATCAGCGCTTGAAGACCGACTCAAGGATGGAACACTACCAAGAAGCCGTCCCGATCAGCATGGCTCGGGAGGTAAGCGAGGTTTCGGTGGCGAAGCAGGGCCTGCGATTTTTAGGACTTACGCCGGAATTCAATGACCGCAGTATTGACCTGGAAGAGGTCGAACGCCGGTTCTAGGATTCCGCCGGAGCTCTATTCGGGCCGGGACGTGTCCAGCCTTATGAATAAGGAGCGGCCAGGTGGAATGACGCGGGCTTGATTGTGGTGGTCCGAATAGTCGTTGACTGCTGGCTCGATTTGGGCAAGTCGTAACCAAAGTCCAAGGAGCAAGCAGCCTCCTACGAGAAAACCGGCCCGCAGACCAGCGGCATCTGGTCGGTATCCTGATACCATGCGGCAATTGATTGGCCGGAGGCAAATAGTAGCACACCGTGCACGCGCAGATACCGAGCCCCTGTGACGGTGTCGCCGGGGTTTCATGGTAGGACCTTTCACCGTCCGAAGTGTCGGCTCACCACGCATGAGGCGGTGCCCGTAGCCACTGAGCCTCCAGCCGCCGCACGGAATTGAGGAAGCCACCTGAAACGCAGCAATGTCGACGGTTTTTTTGGCTCTTTCGGTTGATAGCGAATCTTTTCGACAATACTTTTGTAAAAAGAAATTAACGCGATGAAACTTCTCGAACTCACAAAACTCGTAGGCCTTGCCCCAAGGCAGGTGCGGTACTTGATTTCCGAGGGATTTATCCCTCCACCTACCGGCGGGCGTGCCCATGCGTCCTATGGCCACGAGCACGTCGAAGCGATCGAGCGCTACAAGCGCCTGAAGGAGCTGGGCTTCACTCCGGCGGCCATTCGCAGGCTCCTTGATGCGAAGGTAGGTGCGCCTTTCCCGGTTGTACGGGGGGTGACCCTCGTGGTATCACCAGACTTGATTGCTTCAGGGGCAGACCCTCAACCGATACTCGAGGCACTTGCAGAGCTTCTGCCGGGGATACTTGCCCAGACGACAAAAGCGCGTTCGGGGTCGAAGAAGCCTGAGCCATGAACAGATTTGCGTGTTCCGGAATCTCCGGGACAAGCCACAAAACGTGTCCACAAAAATGGAGGAACAAGACGATGAAAACTGAAGAAAGCACCCTGCACAGGGTCGATCCGATCGAGGCGTTTGTGCAAAGGCACGCCGGAAGCCGATCGAAGTCGACGCTCCTTGTCCGTCTGGACATCGACGTGACCGTAGATGGAGCTCTGGCGCTGGTTGAGACGAAGCGAACGTATTGCAACGAATCGAAGAGTCCTGTCGAGGCGCTTCTTACGTTCCCGGTTCCTGTACATGCCACATTTTTTGGGTTAACGGCGAAGATCGGCGACCGTGTTCTCGAAGCACAGGCGCATGCGAAGAAAGAGGCAAGATACGAGTACGAAGAGGCTATAGAAAAGGGCAAGGCCGCCGTTCTCCATGAGGAGATCTTGCGCGGCGTCCACATGATCTCGCTGGCCAACTTGATGCCAGGCGCATCGGTCGAGGTCACGACGTGCTGGGCAGAGTCACTGCGGTGCCACGGCTCAACCGGAAGGCTTCGCATCCCCATGACCGTGGGCGACGTCTATGGAGTCTCGGGTCTTCCGGAATCAGACGATCTTACGCATGGTGGTGCGCCCCCGCCCGCATTCCTTCGAATCCGGTATGACGCACGGTCGGCGAAGGTGGCTGCTTCCAAGCTCGCGCTGTCTGATGATGGTGTCCTTTCAGGGAGTATACCGGCAAATGCACCAATTGATATTGAGTTTGAAGACTGGAGGGCTGGCATCGTGAACGGCAAGGCTCATGACGGGCGCACGGTTTCTCTGGACTTCCAGCCGTTGAGAGCCGAGGGTGAGGATTTGTCTGTGGCGTTGCTGGTGGACCATTCAGGATCAATGTCAGTGCGCTGCTCTGGCGTATATGGAGATCTGTCCAGTCACGAGGTGGCGAAGAGAGGCCTCAAGGCACTGGCCAAAAGGCTGCGTCCGAGTGATCGGCTGTCACTTTGGGAATTCGACCACACATGCAATGCGGTTGGAACCGGCTTTCCCCTTGCACCGAGGGAATTCGCAGGTCAGGTTGACAGGTTATCAGGTCCCAGTGGCGGCACGGAAATCGGAGGGGCACTCGATGAGGTGATCCGTAGAACAGAGCAGTGCGACATCCTACTGATTACTGACGGCATGAGTTATGCGCTCGACATCCAGCGTCTTGCGAGGAAGGGGCGCAGAATATTCGTTGTGCTGGTTGGAGAGGACAGCCTTGAGGCCAATATTGGTCACTTAGCGGCTCTTACGGGGGGTGACACGCACTTTACGTTTGGAGCGGATGTCTCTGTGGCTCTCGAGGCCGTGCTGCATGGCCTTAGAGGCGGCCGGGCCGGTCTCACCCAAAAGTGGAGTGGTGACGCTCCCGAGCGTGTGATCGCTCTGCGCGGCAATGCGCAGATTGAAGCAACGTGGTCCGGTCCTGCGGAAGAATCCGGGCGCGACCGGCGTTCGGCAGCCGCTGCAGCCTTTGCCACTGGCCTTGTACTCGGTGCAGCTCCTGAGGATGTAGCGATGCGACTTGCTGTCAGCGAGGGTCTGGTCACCCATCTGACCAGCCTGGTCCTTGTTGACCATGCGGGCGAGCGCGCTGAGGAGCTTCCAGTTACTGTTAAGGTTGATCTGCCGACTCCGCGTACATATTTGCAAGCGCCCAGTCCAGCGACTCCCCCTCTGGATCACAGCGCAAACGTGCCCCCACCCTCACACCTGGCATATGCCCCCATGCCGTTGAGTGCACCTCCAAGCAGGGAGGTGCAGCACCATGCCATGTTTCCATATGGAGACTCGGATCAAGATCGCGTCTTGTTACAGATCAGGTGGCTGGCGGCGAAAATCCACTGGCAGAAGGATGGTTCTGCACTCGCGCGATGCGACATCGGCTGTCTGCTTGCCGAGATCGAAGGAGAGATACTTCGTCTTGCACAGCACGACTTTTTTGCAGATGCAGGCGTGACTCTTAGCATCGATCCCGTTCGGGTGGTTCTGGCATGTGTGGCAAAGGAAGCCGCGGAAGAATCTCGGTTTGCCAATCGCGTTCTGCTCCGGCTACTGCGGGGCGTCAGCGAGGATGCGTTTAGGGAGGTAACTGAAGACTTGCCGTATGTCTTAGACGTGCCCGCATGGAGAGACTACGGCCATAAGACGTAATCATGCGGCTCAATTGCCATTCACTGCGCAGGAGCGTTCAGAAAAAGGAGGCGGCGTCTTGATGACTCGGGACTCTGCCCTTCTTTCTGCGGCAGAGTCCTACTGGCCGGGCTTCGGGTTGGCAGAGGGCACGTACTGGGAGAAGGCGACAGCTTTTCGAGTTTAGTATTTTCAGAGACGACTGAGGTGTGACCGCTGGTCGAGGTACTAGAAGGATCGTCCGCCTGGGCGACGACAGGATCGCAGGACGGGCTGCCGAGGACTGCGAACCCACGCTCTTGGTAGGGCACTGCAAGCGATATTCTTGCGGGAGAACGATTTCGGTGTCAATCAATCGGCTTAATCTTGGGGCTGTCGTCTCGGGCAGCCGCAGGCTCGCTTACTCGGGCGCGGCACAGGAGCTGCTCGCCGATGATCACGCCGGCATGCTTGCCATTGGGGTGCTGCTTGATGAAGCTGAGCCGATCGGAACGCTCATGGATCAGTACGCCTTGAGTGTGGCACGGACCAACGCCTCGTGGATAATAGGCAGGTAGTCGATGGACGTATTTGATTTTCGTAACCAGCTCGTAACCGATTACGAGAAGTTTTCTCGCAGCTTCACCCGCATTCGTGCAGAGGACATCTTGGGGGTGGTGAATGCGGCCTACGGCGAAGGTCGGTTCTGTCCGCCCCCGCTTATTCAGCTCAATCCAAGCTTTGAGCCCGGCGGATACATCGACGATCTCGTCGCCGACGGCACGCTTGACCCCGAGTGCGCGAAGATCTTCCGGCTCAAAGACAAAGACGACACTTTCGGGAAACCCCTTCGCCTCTATCGGCACCAGGCCGATGCGATCAAGATCGCGAAACGGCGCGAGAGCTATGTGCTCACGACCGGAACCGGCTCGGGCAAGTCACTTGCCTACTTCATTCCCATCGTGGACGATGTGCTAAGGCGTTGGAGGGCCGGGGACGCCCGCAAGGGTATCAGTGCGATCGTCGTCTATCCGATGAACGCGCTTTGCAACAGCCAGTACGAGGAGCTCGAGCGGTTCCTCAGGCTCGGCTACGGCAAAGGCCGAGAGCGGGTCACGTTCGCGCGCTACACGGGCCAGGAATCGAACGAGGATCGCGAACGGATCGCGAAGGACCCGCCGGCCATCCTCCTGACGAACTACGTTATGCTCGAGCTTATCATGACGCGGTTCGTTGAGACCGACAAGGCGGTGCGCCGCCATGCCGCAGGGTTGAGGTTTCTCGTGCTGGACGAGCTCCATACCTATCGCGGGCGGCAGGGCGCGGACGTGGCCATGCTGGTTCGTCGGGTACGGGAGCGCTTCAACGAGCGTCTGCTCAGTATTGGCACCTCCGCTACTATGGCGTCGGAAGGGTCCAGTGAGACGCGGAACAAAGCCGTAGCGAACGTTGCGAGCCGGTTATTCGGCGTTACGGTCGATCCTGCCAATGTGGTAACCGAGACACTACAGCCCGTTACGGATCTTAGTAGGTCGCCGAGTAGTCCCGACCTTCGGTGCGCCATGGACGATGGCATTCCTGAAGACCCTACGTATGACGATCTGGCCGTGCACCCGGTTGCCGTGTGGATCGAAGGCAAGCTCGGTCTGGACAAGCAAGACGGAAAGCTCGTCCGAACCTTGCGTCCCCGCACGATACTCGAAGCTGCCGAACGGTTGGCGTCCGACAGCGGTCTCGACGTGGAGCGCTGCCGGAGATACCTCGCCGATTTCTTGCTAAAGGCTCATCAGTGCAGGAATGATAGAGGCATTGGTTTTTTTGCTTTCCGGCTGCATCAGTTTATCACGAGCGCCTGGAATGTGTACTCGACGCTTGAAGCTCCGGACGAGCGTTTTCTCACACTCGATGGCCAGCAGTTCAAGCCTGGGGACCGGACGAAGCCATTGTATTCGCTGTGCTTTTGCCGTGTATGTGGCCAGGAATACGTTCCTGTCTGGGCGAGACTGGTGGGGAAAGTGCCGCGCGCCTTCGAGCCCCGCGAGTTGTCCGAGCGATCCAACGAGGAGGAGGACGTCGCCTACGGATACCTCATGCCGGACCCATCAGGCATGTTTAATCCGTCGGACCTTGGAGGCCAATACCCGGAGGATTGGCTGGAGTATCGCGGCGACGTGGCCCGTTTGAAGCCACACTTCCGCCGCCGCGTACCGTGTGGGCTTCGTGTTGATACGCGTGGACGCGTCGCCTCGGACGGTTTGTTCGTGCAGTTCATTCCCGAAGCCTTTCGGTTTTGCCTGAACCTGGACTGCGATGCTCGCTATGGTGGTCATGTTCGGAGTGAATTCACCAAGCTCTCGAAGCTGTCAGGTGAAGGCCGGAGTTCCGCAACCACGATGTTGGCACTGTTGGCTCTAAGGTACCTGATCGGCACTGATCTTGACGAGCGGACCAAAAAGCTGCTTGCCTTCACCGACAATCGCCAGGACGCTAGTCTCCAGGCTGGGCATTTCAATGATTTCATACAGATACTGCTTTTGCGGGGTGCACTCCTTGCGGCGATGCGGGCCGCCGGAGACGAGCCTCTGACCGATGATGTGCTGACGCAGCGAGTGCTCTCGCACCTGCGTCTGGATCCCTCGGACTACTCGGCCAACCCTCGGGCTAAGGGTATCAAGGCCCAGAACACGCTCAGAACGCTTCGCGACGTTCTTGGGTACCGGCTGTACTCCGATCTGCAGCGCGGCTGGCGCATAAATAACCCGAACATCGAGCAACTTGGATTGCTTGAGATTGGCTACAAGGGCCTCAAGGAATGCAGCGAGGACGAGGAAGAGTGGCATGACAGACATCCGCTGCTTGGATCAATCACGCCGGAGTGTCGGCACGAGATCGTGCGGGATCTACTGGAACGCATGCGAAGAGCACTCTGCGTAAAGACGATCTACCTCGATCGGCCCTTCCAGGAGCGGATGCGGAATCGCAGCTTCAACGAGCTGAAGGAGCCTTGGGGACTCTCGGAGGAAGAGATCCCGTTCTCGTGCGCGTACATGGTCCCTCGGCCAAGCGCCAAGGGACGCCGCCGAGAGCACCAGATTCTGTATGTTTCCCATCGTTCGGCGTTCGGGCGAAGGTTTAAGTCCACGGTCTGGTGGGGGGCGGGCAACCCACACTATCCCGCCAGATTCGACGAGAGCGTCTACAATCGTGTGATTGACGATGTACTCGATGTGTTGACCACCTACGGACTCGTCCAGGGCACAGAGCTTGACGGCCGGCGCACCGGATACCGGATCGACAGCTCCGTGCTCGAGTGGCGAGTGGCCGTCCGTCGTAGGGACGGCCAGGAGGCTGAGGCCGCCAGCAGCCCACCAAACGTGTTCTTCCGAAATCTTTACGAAAATGTGGCGGAGCTCTTGAGCTCCGATGATTGTCTATTCCACCAGTTAGAAGCTCGCGAGCACACGGCTCAGGTCGACGCAGACGACCGCGTGGAGCGGGAGGACCGTTTCCGGCAGGGCCTGGAGCATTCGGGAGAGTCACGGGGGCTACCAGTTCTCTTCTGTTCGCCGACCATGGAGCTCGGTGTGGATATCGCGACTCTGAACACGGTCTACATGCGCAACGT
>JAAXGO010000226.1 GCA_012267425.1 Rhodothermales bacterium | reverse complement strand
GTACTTCAGGAAGATGAGCCCCAGCACGACATGCTTGTACTCAGCGGCATCCATCGAGCCGCGGAGCGCGTCGGCCATCGCCCACAACTCAGCCTCATAACCGGTCGTTGCACCGCCGTCGGTCTGCTTGACGGGCATATCCACTCGCACACTTCAGTTTCGGATCACTCCGCGCACTGCCGGAGCCCTTTCCAAAATACGACATGTGTCGCGGAACAGTACACCTCGCCGGAGCAGGGCGGCGTGGAGTCGGATCCCGCGACCCGGCGAGGAGCGGGCGAAGCGCGTTCGGCAGCGCCTCGGCGCTCCGGTTTACGGCCGCACCGGAGTGTGAAATTGACGCGAGGACTGGATTCACAGATCGCGCCCTCGTCGATCACACAGTCGCCACAAGCACTAGGAGTCTACATCACAGGAACTGAATTGCCCTCCGACGGGGAAATTCAGACGAATTACGCCGGTTAGATGCACTTGGTGGGGCTTGGGCCCTATATGTAGCTTGCAATTGGGCCGATTCTCGGCTTCAAGTGAAGAACAGAAGCTGCTGATATTTTCTGGCGCGCAGACTCCTAGTAAGAAGGGCTCTGATCCAGGAGGATTTCATTTGGTCGAATTCCCTTCGTAATCTCACCTGGCGATCCTCAAATACATGATGCAGCATCCTCTGTATGCTTTCGCCCGTCCTCGACGCTGACTGCAGCCTGCACTTCCCATCCAAATGGCACGTCCGCGGCGGAGTTGAGACTACCCGGTCACCGTGGCAGATCGCCTGTTTTCACGATGCTCTGCACAAAATCGGGCATCGCCTGCATAGTAATGGCATACAAAAGCCGTCCCATTAGTTTCCTCAACAGTGGGGTTTGTAATCACGGCTATCGCACACGGCGGACGGCCCCAACTTTTGTGCGGGAAGAAACTTGTTTACGACAGCGCCGGCGCTGGGCGCCTCCATATTGCGCAGAGTCAGCTCAAGAAAAATCGCCACTCCCATTCTTTTGACAAGCCGTTGCCGTCTAGTCGCTCGTTCATTCCAAGTACAGTAGGGCACAGACTCTTCGGCCCGCTGTGTGCGGTATATGCCGCACACCAGGCGGGCTCACTCGACCACGCGCAGCGGGGCCGTAAGCCGCGACCTGTGTAGGAAGCTCATTGAATTCTCCACTCGGCATTCTGAAGTCGCTCTCGCCCGTCCCGAAATGGGTACCATCAGTCTACGCCGGGTTGTGCCTGATTCTCTATGGCACGCCGCTTACGCGGATACTACACGCCGAAAGTGCCGCGATTATCGCCGGCGCAGCTTGGTTTGTCGCTGGGCTGTCGTCACTGACGCTCTTTGCCCGGGACGTCCCCTTCCGCCGGACTCTGACAACCCAGCTGGCAGTGCTCACGGTGCCCTGGCTGTTCCTTACGCTTTCACTCGTGGTTGCGGCAAACTGCGGCTATTGGCAAGGCCTGCTCCTGTACCTGGTCTTCGCCCCACCGAGCGTTGCCCTGTCAGTAGCAATTGCGTACGCCCTTGCCGCTACGCGCATACACTGCAAAAAGATGGCACTCGTGGCTGTCGGGCTCGCTATCGCCGTGTCGGGATGCCTTTACGATCTCGCGCTACACCCTCAGTTCTATGTTTACAATCACGTTTTCGGCGGTGTCTTGGGCCCCGTGTACGACGAAGAGCTCGCTCTACGAAGAGGCATCTTTACATTCCGTGGCCTGACGCTCATCTGGGCGGCTTTCGCTTGGCAAATCGGACGCCGGCTTCGCGGCATGCACATTCCGCGCGCGGCAATCGCCTCGACCGTGGCAACGACCGGGCTCGCGTACACATTCTCCGTCACGCTTGGCTTCAACACGTCCTACCGGCACATCGAGCGGACACTTTCCGGACACGTCCGCACGGAGCACTTCGACATTCGGTATGATCCGGAATCGCTAGAATTAGACGACGTACGAAGGCTTGCCGGCGACCACGAATATCGGTACGCGGAACTCGCACGGCGCCTGAATACGGAGGTCAGCGATCGCATCGTAACCTACCTGTTCCCTGATTCCGACACAAAAGCGCGGCTTACCGGTGCCCGTACCACGAACGTCGCTCCCGTCTGGCTCAGGCGCCCTCAGGTACACGTCTTGGCTACGCACTACGATCTCGTATTTCCACACGAGCTGGCACATGTATTTTCGCGAGAATTCGGCCTGCCTATTCTCCGTGCCTCGTGGTCGGCAGGGCTCATCGAAGGCTTAGCCGTCGCTCTTGAGCCACCCGATGGACTCCCGACGGCGCACCAACAGATGGCCGCGCTGGCCATGGCCGAGCCGGGCATCGGCGACCGCCTGTCGCGTCGGCTGTCACCGATAGGCTTCTGGACCGGACGAGGTGCCGTGAGCTACGTTGCGACCGGCTCTTTCGTCGGCTATTTGCTCCATGCGTACGGGCTTGAGCGGCTGCGGCGCGTGTACGCCTCTGGAAACTTCGCTTCCATCTACGGTAAATCGGCCAAGGAGCTTGCCGGCGAGTGGGAACGGTATGTCCTGAGCCTGCCCGTAATGGACCGAGGAACTGGCGATTGGATCTCCGGGCGCTTTGCCGTGGAATCTCTGTTTGAAATGCGGTGTCCCCACTACATTCCACGGTTTGTGCGCCTCCATGAATCGGGAGTGCAAGCGCTCGAGCAGCAGGACACCACTCGTGCGGAAGCTCTCTTGCTTCATGCCATCCAACTTGAGCCTACCTTTGAACCGGCACTGATGGAGTGGACGCGGATCGCGACTGCGACGGGGAATGCGGACAAAGTGGTCGAGCGGCTTGGTGAATCTGTATCCATTCACCGCAGCGCGGGGCTTTCCGTGCGCCTCGGCGACGCGCTTGCTGCGCTCGGGAGAGACCACGAGGCCCTGACGGCGTATAGTGACGCGTTGGACTTGCTTCCCTCCTACGCCAGGGAAGCTGCTGCGCTCATTCAGCTACGACGCGCCCTCACGACACATCCCGGAGCGTCGCAAATTGTGCGTGCGGGAAGGACCGCCGACGATTTCGTGGCGTTCGACACGAAGGAGGCACACCTTTTTGCTGCCGTACTGCACGCGTCGCACGACGAGTACGAACAGGCACTCCACCTTTTGCGTACGACGCCTGTTCCTGTTTTGAGCCCGTTCTTTTTGCCGCGCCTGGCGTGGCTTTCGCGCTGGAGCAGCCATCGCGGCGATCTGCGGGAGGCCGCATATTTCGCCCGCGAGGCTGCACGTCATTTTGAGGCGGCCGGTGCGTTCAACGAGGCAGCAGCCCACCGGGACCGTGCAGCCAAAGCTGATTGGCTGCTTGCTATGCAATGAATGCCGCTCTGTGTATATGATCCCAGCAACGATAACGAGGCGCTACGCTCCGATTCTTGCCGCTGCCCTCTGTATGCCCGCCGTCGCACAGTCCAACCAGGTCGGGACTGTCCAGCTGTACGCCGGCGCCGAAACCGAGCTGCCGATCCTCCAAGCGCGGCAACAGCTAACGCTCGAATTCGACCTCTTAGAAAGTAACGGACGCCCGCTGTCTGTCTGGTTCTACCACGCGGACAAGAATTGGCAGCGTGACCTTACTCCGGCAGAATACCTCACGTCGTTTCAGCGAGACGACCTGTTTGAATACCGCATCTCGCGCAGAACTCAGATTCAGTACACGCATTATGAATACCGCTTCCCGAACGAATCTGTCGGGTTTCGCATTAGCGGCAACTATATCGTGCGCGTAACCGAGCGGGGTCGCGAAGACGAAGTGCTCTTCGAACGCCCGTTTTTCGTAGCGGAAAACCTCACCGCTCCCGGTTTCGAACTGGATCGCCTCCTCGTCGAGCAGCGCAATTATCCTTCCATCCAACCCATACTCACATTTCGCCCACCCGCCACGCTCTTCGGCAACGTCTTTGACTATACAGTATGCTTTATCCGTAACGGGCAATTCGATCGTCCGCGGTGCACCGGCAGGCCATCGCTTGTGCAGCAGCCCGATCTCCTCTTCTATCTCGAGCCGGAAGAAGCCTTCGCGGCAGAGGAGGGCGGCTACTACGTCGATCTCAGCAATCTCGTCGTCGGAGCCCGTGTCGAGCGTACCGACCGTGCTGTGAGCCCGTTCGAAATCCTCCTTTCACCTGACTACGCTCGTTTTCCCGGTGGAGGTTTGGACCCGCTTTTGAGCGGGCAAGCCGTTATCGGCGATGCCGACCGCTTCGTGGGCGACGCCGACCACGAAGGCGAGTATGTGCAGGTCACCTTCCGGTACGCGCCGCCTGATGAGGTGCCGCTTCCGGGCCCGATCTACGTCGTAGGCAGCTTCAGCGTACAAGACGCAGCCGACATCCTCGAGTGGAACCCATCCACTCGGTTCTACGAGGGGCGCATTCTCCTAAAGCAGGGCAGATACGAATACCGCTACACGTCGCCGAACGCGGAGGTCCGCCGCAGGATCACCGCACGCCTTCCCCGGCCGGATAACCTGTATACAGCGTTTATTTATTACCGCGACACGAGCCTGCAAACAGACCGCCTTCTGGGATTCCGACATGCACTATCGCGGTAGCACTCTTTTGTAATTTGCACGGCAAAGGAGATAACACCCCGTCCGGCCTAGCGACTCCTCTGCACCACGCACCTCTTCGACCCGACATGACTACCGAGCAGGCGATCGACCAATCCGGGATCCGCTACCAGGCAGACGAAAGTCCACCAAGGTTTCTCGCTATTGGTCTGGGACTGCAGCTGGCCATCGTGTGCATCGCAGGCGTGGTCCTCACGCCTTCCATCGTGATCAATGCCGCGGGTGAAGGGGACCCATATTTGACATGGGCTGTGTTCGCCGCAGTCCTCATCTGCGGGATCACCACGATCATCCAGGCCGTCCGCGTCGGCAGGATCGGTGCCGGCTACGTGCTGCTCATGGGTACGTCCGGTGCCTTCATTGCCGTCTGTATTACGGCCATCGTCGAGGGCGGACCAGCCATGTTGGCCGTCTTGGTGGTCATTTCCGCGTGTTTTCAGTTCTTGCTTTCGGCACGGCTTGCACTTTTCCGGCGGATCTTGACACAGACCGTCGCCGGCACCGTCATCATGCTGATCGCCGTGACGGTCATGCCGATCATTTTCGACATGTTTCAAGACGTGCCTGAAGGGTCTGCCATCGAGGCAGGCGCTGTCACTGCGAGCATTACGGTCGCGGTGATCGTGGCCGTCGCCCTCAAGGCCACCGGTGCACTTCGGCTTTGGGCACCGGTCATCGGCGTCATTGCCGGTTCGGTGGTCGGCGGTTTCTACGGCCTGTACGACTTTGGACGGATTGCCGACGCCGCCTGGATCGGCATTCCAACCACCGGGTGGCCCGGCTTCGATCTCGAGTTCGGCGCGACTTTCTGGACGCTGCTTCCCGCCTTCGTCTTCGTCACCCTGGTGGGTGCTATCGAGACGATCGGCGATGCTGTTGCAATCCAAAAGGTGTCTTGGCGGACACGCCGTGCAGTGGACTACCAATCTGTACAGGGCGCCGTAGCCGCGGACGGGCTTGGTAACCTGCTGTCAGGTCTCGTGGGCACGGTGCCGAACACAACGTACTCGACCAGCGTGTCGGTCACCGAACTCACCGGTGTCGGATCACGCACCGTCGGGGTGTGGATAGGCGTCGTATTCATCGCACTCGCCTTCTTGCCCAAGGCACTCGCGACCATCGTGGCCATACCCCAGCCCGTCGCTGGCGGGTACTTGATCGTCCTTCTGTGTATGCTCTTCATCGTCGGAATGAAGATCGTTATTCAGGATGGGATCACGTATCAGAAAGGCCTCATCGCCGGGATTGCATTCTGGGTAGGTGTGGGATTTCAGAACAACGCCATCTTTCCCGAACTTCTGACCGGCTTTGCTGGCGGCATCTTGCAAAACGGGATGACGGCCGGCGGTCTCACTGCGGTTGTCCTGACGCTCTTCATGGAGCTCAAACTGACGCGTCGGTCGAAAATTGAAACCGACCTACACGTCAAATCGCTACCCGCACTCCAGGATTTCATAGGCGGGTTCGCACGCCGCAGCCGACTGGATGATACGATGTTGTTTCGCCTGGAAACGGCCGTCGAAGAAACGGTGCTGACGCTCATTGGAGACGGCGAAAAGGCCCAACAGAAACGGCGCCTTCTTCTAGTGGCTCGAAGAGACGGAAACGAAGCCGTCCTCGAGCTCGTCGCCTCGGCCTCGGCGGGCAATCTCGAGGATCAGATCTCGCTACTCAGCGACCAGCCGGCAGAGTCCGCGATCGAAAACGAAGTGTCCTTGCGCGTCTTGCGCCACATCAGCAGTAGCGTACATCACCAGCGTTACCATACCACGGACGTCGTCACAGTACACGTAAGGGCTCCAAGCGCAAGACAAGCCTCGTGAGTACACGCAGCACGCGGAATTGCCCTTATCCGATGCGGCTCGATTCGTACCTTGCCGTGTCACGCCGACCACACTCCACTCCTAAGCAAATTATACACACCTCCAATGAAGTGTCCGACCACGCTGTCCGTCCTCGCATTGCTGCTTCTTTTCATGGCAGGATGCACCGGCTCAAAAACTGTTGCCGAATCGGAACCGGCAGATAAGGAAGAGTCCGAAGAGGAACCCAAAAAGGGAGCCGACGACATTAAGCAGTACAACAAAGTTATCACCGACGAGGCAGTAAGCGACAGCGGCCTCTTCGTTGTTCACATCATCGACGACAAGCTCTTCTACGAAATACCCCACGAGAAGCTGGACACTGAATTACTGCTGGTGAGCCGCATCGCGGCAACCGCCAACAACATCGGATACGGCGGCATGAAGGCGAATACGCAGGTGCTCAGATGGCAGCGCCGCAAGAACACGATCCTGCTCCGCATCGTGTCGCACGAAAACATAGCCAACGAAGATCAGCCCATCTATCAGGCAGTGCGTAACTCGAATTTCGAGCCGATCATCCGATCCTTCGACATCGAAGCATTCAACGAAGACTCCACCGCCTCGGTCATTGACGTTACGAGCCTGTTCACGGAAGACATCCAAGTTCTCGGACTGCCGAAATTCCGGCGTGATCAATACCAGGTTCGTCGTCTGGACAAGGCTCGCACCTTCGTAACGAGCGCAAAAAGCTTCCCGAATAACATCGAAGTCCGCCACGTTTTGAGCTACGAAGCGGCACAGCCGCCGTCCAACGGATCCGGTGCTACGATTTCGTTGGAGATGAACCATTCGATGATCGAGCTGCCAAAAGATCCGATGCGACCACGCCTCTGTGACCGCCGCGTGGGATTCTTCAGCGTAGAAATGACCGACTACGGGCGCGACGCGCAAAAGGCCGACGAGCGCTGCTACGTCACTCGCTGGCGGCTCGAACCATCGGATCCGGAAGCGTATGCCCGTGGCGAGCTTGTCGATCCCGTCAAGCCCATCGTCTATTACATCGATCCGGCCACTCCGATGAAATGGCGTCCGTACCTCAAGGCCGGTGTCGACGACTGGAACAAGGCATTCGAAGAGGCGGGCTTCAAGAACGCCATCATGGCCAAAGACCCGCCGTCAGCCGAAGAGGACCCGGATTTCAGCCCAGAGGACGTGCGCTACAGCGTGATCCGCTACTTCTCTTCCGACATCCAGAACGCGTTCGGCCCGCATGTCCACGATCCACGGACAGGCGAAATCCTGGAAAGTGACATCGGGTGGTATCACAATGTCATGAACCTCTTGCGTAACTGGTTTTTCATCCAGACAGCGGCCATCAATCCCGACGCACGTGGCGTCAAATTTAAGGACGAAGTGATGGGGCGACTCATTCGCTTCGTGTCGGCCCACGAAGTGGGACATACCCTGGGGCTGCCGCACAACTGGGGCTCGAGCTATGCCTACCCAGTCGACTCGCTGCGGTCACCTACATTTACAACCACTCATGGAACGGCACCTTCGATAATGGACTATGCGCGATTCAACTACGTCGCGCAGCCCGGCGACGGTGTGACACATCTCATGCCCGACATTGGCATCTACGACAAGTGGGCCATCAAGTGGGGCTACTCTGTGTTGCCGGATGCCGCCACACCCGATGGCGAACGCGCAACACTCAACGAGTGGATCGTCGAACGTGCAAACGATCCCCTCTACTTCTACGGCCGCCAGGGCCTACGCATAGACCCCCGCTCTCAAAACGAAGACCTCGGTGACGATGCCACCAAGGCCAGCGATTATGGGATCGCCAATCTGAAGATCATCCTCGACAACCTCGTAGAATGGACCGCCGAGGACGCCAAGGACTACGGAGATCTCACCGAGCTGCATGGACAGCTTACCGCGCAATGGAACCGCTATATCGGACACGTCGCGCGCAACGTCGGAGGCCACTACGAGAATTTCAAAACGTACGACCAGGAAGGCGCCGTCTACGAGCCCGTCCCCGTCGAGCGCCAGCGTGAGTCAATGCAATGGTTGAGTGACAATGTCTTCGACACGCCGCACTGGCTGATTGATTCTGACGTGCTGCGGCGCATTGAAGGCGTCGGCACGCTGGATCGCATCCGGCGCTATCAAGTGGGTGCGGTAAATACGCTGCTTGACCCGCAACGTATGGGCCGCATGATGGAAACCGAGGCAATCGCCGGTGAGACGTACACCGTCACGAACATGCTCTCAGATCTTCGTACGGCGATCTGGAGTGAGCTTCGGACAGCCGGTAGGATCGGACCCTTCCGGCGCACATTGCAGCGGGGTCATCTCGAACGGCTCGAATTCCTCATGGAAAACGAACCTGCTCCGCTGCCGGCCATTTTCTCGAGTTTCGGCTACGCGAATGTGGACGTGAGCCAGTCGGACATACGTGCCCTCGTCCGAGGTGAACTACAAACTCTGAGAGCCTCCGCGTCCCGTGCCGCGCGGCGCACTTCGGACCGAATGTCGCGGCTGCATCTCGAAGACGTCGTCGCTCGTATCGATGACATCCTGGACACGGACAACTAACGCAGTAGGACCAAAGACCTCGTTTGCGACTGCCCACCGCTCGTAAGGCGGTAGAAGTACACCCCACTCGGAGCACGCGCACCCGTGCGTGTGTACCCGTCCCATCCGGCGACGTGATCTCCGGTCATCCGCCACGCGTCAAGCGGCACGGCGATGACCTGCCCGAGAAGGTTGAGTATTTCCAGGCGGACTCGAGCCGGTTTCTCAAGAGAATACGGTACGGTCGTCCGCGCCTGGAAGGGGTCCGGATAATTGCTCCCGAGCATGAAGTCCCACGGTGCGCCGGGCGCTTGGATTCCAGTGGTGACCACTGTATGCAGTGCGTTGCCGAGCCTATCGTATACCGTGAGGGTCAACCCTTCCTCGTGGCTTTGTCCGCGCCCGGACAAGACGAAAGTCAGCGCATAGTTCATGAGCCCGCTGAAATTGAAGTAGTACACATCAAAGACCTCGTCATTATTCGACGAGGTAATCTCGTAATTGTACGCGCGTGGCTCCAGGGGATAATAAATACTGGCCCAGGTATATTGCAGATTGTTGTGGAGTAGTGACAGGATGTTGCCGGTAACCGGATTCCGCAACCGTATGTCGATCTCTCCCAAGTCCGGCGCTCCGTGAATGGTGAAAATCTCCACTTTCCCATCTGAATGGGCCGTTTCCCGCGCATTGGGCCTTAGGAGCATGACCGGAGTGTCCGGCTCGCCAATGATCGCGTGGACGTACCGCATGTTGGCTACGAATTCGGCTTCGCCGCTTGCCACGATGTTCTCTGTGTCCCCTGCCGGATACCAGGACAGCGTGTAGGTGCCGTACAGGTATGGGATAAACTCGGTCGCTTCACCGTACTTAAGAGATTCCAGGACGAGGTCGTCGTCCAAATACAGGTCAAGCGGCCCTTCGCCCGCAAGCGCATGTATGTACTGTATAAAGAAAATTGGCGTGCCACCTGCTGTCTGGCCTTGGGCGAATGACAAATTTGTACCAACAGATGCTCCACTAAGAACGAGTACGAGCGACAAGAAGTTGATCATATGTCCATGTATGATTCCTCGGTCGGGGCGGACTGGTCGGCCAAGACCGAAGGTACGCCAAATCTCACGGTGCCTTTACCCGAAAAGCAGTAAGACGATCCAGACAGCTACGAACATGGCGAAGATGTCGGCGATCAGGCCCGCAGGCACGGCATGGCGCGTTTTTCGGATGTTGACGGCGCCAAAGTACACGGCAATGACGTAAAAGGTCGTTTCCGTCGATCCAAACATCGTGGCCGCCATTTTGACCAGGATCGAGTCCTCGCCGTACTGCGAGATCATGTCCAAAACGATAGCGGCTGACCCGGAACCGGTGAGCGGCCGAACGATGCCCATGGGAATGAC